>JAZSGR010000032.1:0-46157 GCA_045532825.1 Victivallaceae bacterium
AAGGTCGAGTTTTGCGCCGAGTACGGTGCGGGAGTGTACCTTTGTACACGACCAAACCGGCACAGGCGCAAGGCTCGAGATTGCCCGCGATGCGCCACCGCAGTTTGAACAACTTTCACAAAAAATGGGACAATAACAAAAAATGAGATATTTCAACCGCAATATTCTGTTTTCTTTTCCCAACGGAGACAAAAGCAATTACATTCCGCCGTGCGGAAGTTTTCAGTACCACTTCACGGTGCCGGAACGTGATTTTCCCGTTGAGCATGTCATCCGCTTTGCCGGAGAACCGGATTACTTCTGGAAATGGCGTTGTGAACACGGCAGTCCGTACAGCATATCCCAGTGCATCGATGATGCTCTTGATCCCCGGGATACATACAAAGAACCGCTGGCTATGCATTTTGAATGTAAAAATGAACCTTATGACCGGGAATGCTGGATAAAACTCAAACAAAACACCATTGCAGCAGGGAAAAAACACATTTTTACCTTTCCGTACAAAAGTTGCGATCTTGCTTATGCGGAAAACGGAACGGTCCTTGCCGAACTTGAAATCTACACCCGCAAAAACGGCAGACATCCTGATGACGTTTTTGATGAACCTGATGAAATAAAAACACTGGTACTGCCGGAAGGATCATCCGGCTGGAACACCCTTTCACAGGAGTTTGTCATGCCGGAAAATGCCGTATGTATCATCGTACATATCCTGCTGCGCCATGTTTCCGGCAGCATTTATCTCGGATCGCCGCGCCTTGCTCAAGAGGGCGGGGATAACATCATCCCGCCGCTTGACCGCCAGCAGCACAGAGACAGCACAATGTGTTACACCGCAGCCCACATGTCGCGCCGCGAATGGCTGGAATTCGAGTGTCTGATCGACGGCAGCAAAATTTTTGACGGAGAAATGTACAGTTCGATATTCCGCCGTCCTGACTTTGAGCTCCCGGCAGGAAAACTTTCAGCAGGAGATCATACCATAACTTTCAACTTCAAAAATGATTATCCCGATGCAGTCGGTTTCATCATGTCGCAGCTTGAGCTTCTGGAATACAGCTGCCGCAGTTTTGAGCTGATATACGCTCCGGCTTTTGTGAGAAAACCGGAACAGCAGAAGCTGCTTGTCAAAACCTGTCATCCTGATGTAAAACTCTCCGTCAACGGTAAAGAACACGTTATCCATACTCCCGGACTCAATGTGCTTGAGTTTTCCCTGTCCGCAGGAGAAACAACGACGGTAACTCTGGACTCCGGCGATCACCGTGACCAGGCAGTTATCACCAATGTGAACGATTTCAAAGATTCTGAATATATCCATATATCCACCGGTGATGCGATCTTCATCAGGCAGACTCCGGCAGAGATGCTGCGGTATCTTGAATGGTACCTCGGCAGCAATATCGGCAATACGGTATGTTTCCGTCACTCCTACCGCTGGGGCGGCGGCAGGGCGATGGATCCGGAAATCTGGAAAACCGTGATCCCGCTGCTCAATGAACTCGGCATAAGTTATTTTCTCATGATCGACGGCAGGGAACTGCCCGGCAGGAATTTCAATCCGTCTGATGATCTGCTTGCCGGTCCAGGATATCTCGGCAGACAGAGTCATGAAAACGACGGCTCTTTCTACTATTGGAACAACACCCTGTGGAAAAAAGAACCGCTGCCGGAGCCGCTGGCAGATATATTATCAAGATCAGTCGACAAGGGCGGTATCCAGCCGCATGTCCGCCCCAAGCGTCATGCAGACGAAGCCTGGTGGTTTTTCAATCCGGCGGACTGCAGAAACATGAAAGAAGCGGCGGAAGCATTCGTCAGCAATCTCAAGGATGCCAAAGGTGATTCCACCCGTCACTCCGGACCGTCGGCACTTTTCAGGTATTTCTTTCAGGCTGGATACGATTTCCTGCTCGCTGAGCAGATGTACGGACCGGAAGAAGTGATACTTTCCGCTCTGCGCGGAGCAGTAAAAGCATACGGCAGAAACGGTTTCGGCGCACATCTGGCAGTACAGTGGAGCTCAACTCCGCACGATACGCAGGAACACGCTGAACGTTACTTCCTTTCCCTTGCCGCCTGCTACATGCAGGGAGTCACTCAAATCAACACTGAAGAGGGATTGTACCGCATGGAAAAGGATTTTGTGGACTTCGACCGGTTCAGCTCCGCCTGTCAGCGTCACCGGAAGGCACATGAACGTTTCCGCAGTTTCGCCGAAAGTCATCCGCGCCGCGGAAAACTTATAACCCCCATAGCCTGTATTCAGGGCCGTTACGACGGCTGGAGCTGTTTCACACGTCCGGAAACCGTCTGGAACCGAACCGGTCAGCAATGGAAATTCGGACCGGCTGAAGAAAGTTTTGACCTCCTCAATGTATTCTTCCCCCGCAGCCGCTTCACTGACATCTACTGCTGTCCCTGCAGCAATGAACCGCATGGCTGGTACACCGGTACACCGTACGGTCCGGTGGATCTGCTGCCGTTTGAAGGCGATTGGAGCAGCAGCAAATGTGTGATTTTCCTCGGCTGGCACAGTTTTGTTCCGGATGATGCGAAAAAAATGCTCGACTATGTCCGCCGCGGCGGCATCCTGCTGCTTTCGCGCCGTCATCTGTCAACGGCACTGGAACACGATGCCGCACCGGAATATGTAAATACTCCGGAGCTTGACATTCTGCTGGGTGATTCGTGGCAGACGGCAGAGGGTATCATCCGCAGAACCGTCGGCAGCGGAAAGCTCATCTTTTTTGCCGGCGATGCCTTCCCGGCGGAAACGGCAATAAGGAGAGAATACGAAAAAGCCATGGCTGACATCGCGCAGGATATCTGCAGCAGGGAATATGAAAAATGTTATGTAAAAGCCAATGAAGATGTCAACTTCTGCGTGCGGGAACTTGCAGACGGCAGTTTCCAGCTTATGATGCTCAACATCAGGTGGTGGGATAAAGCTCCGTCGCGGGTCACGGTATATCGCAACAATATACCGTATGAACAGGAAGTTGAGTACGGAAAAATCGTATTTTCACAATTCGAGGCTTGAAAAAAAGACGGTTTGTCTGTATCTTATAACAAAGATACAGTACAAAACTTGTCAACAAAGTAAAATATGTCATATATGAAGACCTTACGCCTGCCGGTGCTTACCGGTATACTGACACTGCTGTTCGCCGGATGCAGTGATGAACCGCCGCCGCTTCCGACCGGCAGAGCAGAATTGGTCATCCGTTTTTTTCAAAGTGTCAAAAACAACGATGTCAACAGTGCCATGCGGCAGGGGATAAAACTGCGCTCACTGGATAAACACAATGAAAACATAGTACGTCTGGTGGAGATCCAGCAGTGCAATGCCTACATCAATGAAGCACAGAAAGCTGTGAACGCAGGAGACATCAATAAAGCTGTTGCCGTATTGCGTCAGGGAGTGACACAATATCCGGACAACGTTACTTTGCGTGAACTTCTGCCCCGTGTCCGTCAGCTGCGCAACGCCCGCAGTCTGCTTGACGGAATGAAAAAAGCTTCAAATTCCATTGCCATGCGGTCAGCACTCACTGCAGCGAGGATCGGACTTTATATCAATACCACTCCGGCATTGAACAGATATTTCGATCAGTACGAAAAAAAGATTCTGGAAGTTGAAAAAGCTGAGCAGCTCAAGGCGCGTGCAGAAGCTGAGAAACGTGCAAAAGAAGAGGCTTTAAAGCGCGCTGAAGCTGAAAAGAAAGCGGCTGAGGAAGCGCAGAAAAAAGCTGAAGCCCAGCCTGCGGAACCATCTCAAAAACAACAACCGGAACCGGCAATGCCGCAGCGCAGCGCCGAAGACAAGAAGTGAAAAAACATCTGCTGCTTTTCCTGTCCGCAGGAACTTTATACGGAGCTCCGCTGATACCGCTGCCGGAAACGGTTGCGTATGTGGACGGAATACCGTTAAAAGCGGAACAGATAAATACCGCATGGAAAAAAGCCCTTGAAAGCATGCCGGATGATGTATCACGGGAAACACTCGACCGTACTCTTACTGCGCTGGTTGAAGAAGCTGTATGCCGCCGGGAAACACTTTTGATGCTCCGGGAGTCTGGTATAACCGCCGACAGCGTCACCGTCCGCAACTACATTGCCCGGCAGCTTGACGAACTGCCGGAAAAAATCAGGGAAGAACTGCGCAAAGATCCGCATTTACAGGAAGATCTGCCGGAAATACGCCTGAAAGCAGCCATATACTTTTTTCTGAAAAAAACGGTTCCGGAAAAAATCAGAGTCACAGACACGGAGATCGAAAATGTTTACAGGAGCAATCAGCTGCGCTGGAAGATCCCCGGCAGAATGATCCTCGGCATACTTACACTGCAAACCCGGGAACAGGCGGAAGCCGCCCGTTCCGCCCTGCTTCAGGGAACAGCTTTTGATAAAGTTGCCGGACAGTATTCCCCCGGCGGCAGCATGACCGCCCCGACGGAAAAGATGCTCAAACTGGCAAAACACATGCATATAAAAGAGGTCTCTCAGGTTTTGAAAGAGCAGGATCACTGGCTGGTATTCCAGGTGCGCGCAAAAACTCCGGATCGTTTTCTCACACTGCAGGAGGCAAGTCACAGGATCCGCCTCGAGCTCGCTTCGCGCAAAGAAGCAGATGCACTTGAAGCTCTGCTGCGCTCCAGACTGGCAAAACGCAATATAGTCATCAGCAAAATAAAACATTAACATAATCATACAAGAGGTATTATCATGAAAGTAAAATTCGGAACAGGCAGACGTTGTATCAATCCGGAATTTCCGATTTCCCTTGCCGGTTACTTCAACCGGCGGGTCTGGGATAAAATTCTTGATGACATCGAAGTCCGGGCAGTGGTATTCAAGGATAACGGCAAGCTGCATGCGATCATCCAGTTTGATCTGCTCTGCGTGAACATCAATTTGAGCAACTGTGTTTTTGAAGCACTGAAAGCTGCAGGTCTCAAGGAATTTTCTTCAAAAAATCTGCTGATCTGCACCACCCACAGCCATACCTGTCCTGACATCAACAACGAACCCAACAGTCTGGACTACTGCCGTTTTATTGCGGGAAAAGCAGCCGAAGCTCTCGGAGATGCGGTCAATAATATCCGCAAGGGGGAACTGCTTTACACCATGACACAGGATATCCGTTTTGTCTTCAATCGCCGTTACTGGATGAAAGACGGCAGTGTCGTCACCAATCCGGGTAAACTCAATCCTGACATCCTGCGTCCGGAGGGAGAGATCGATCCTGCGATCCCGATCATCGCGGTAAAGACTGATGCCGGACTTGAACTGCTGTTTACCAGCTGCGTCAATCACACCGATACCATCGGCGGCTGCGGAGTATCTGCCGACTGGCCGGGTTTCATGCGCCGAAAACTTGAAAGTCAGATGGCTCCGGGAGCCATGCATGTTCCCTTTGTGGGAGCCTCCGGCAACATCAATCACTTTGATGTGACTACCGACATGGATCAGACCTGCTATGCTGAACCCGAACGCATCGGTGAAGGATATGCCCACACGGTATCAGAAGCGTTGAAAGATCTGCGCCCTGCCCCCGGCAGGAAGCTCCGCATGGTCACGCGCAAGGTAAAGACCTCCCCCCGCATCCCCGATCCGGATGAGGTGGCTAAGGCGCGTGAGACAGTAAAAAAATATCACGATATCGATGTTTCCAAAATCGGCAAAGGCGTCGACATCAACAGTGAAGATCTTGCCAAAGGGGCACCGGTCGCGCTCAAATACTTCGCCGTAAAACTGCTTGAGCTTGCGGATAATCCCAGAACTCCGGAATTTCTGCTGACCAAGATCGAATTCGGAGATGAAGTGGTGCTTGCCTCCCTGCCCAGCGAACCGTTTGTGGAGATCGGCCTTGCCCTACGCCGCTCGGTATTCCGGGATAAATTCTGCATGGTGACCTCTCACGGCAACGCCAACGGCGGCAAAGGCTTCGGCGGCGGCTACATCCCCAATGCCTGGAACTACGGACGCGGCGGCTATGAAACCACTCCACGAAGCAGCGGCTACGGAACCGACACAGCAGATATTCTGATCGAAAACTGGCGCAAACTTGCCGCAAAATAATACACGACCAAACCGGCACAGGCGCAAGGCTCGAGATTGCCCGCGATGCATCCACCGATCGCAGACAGAACCGTTTCTTGAGCTTGAAAAAAACATGCTGTGTGATATCTTTTAATTGAGAAAAACATATCTGAATAAGGATAAAATATCAATTTTTCACAAAAATTCGGACATTATCTTGAAATTATCTCAATAACTTTTATTTACTCATCCGTATCGCACACTGCATAAAGTTTCTGCAGTGTGTCGAAGTCTGACTTATACAAAACACTTCTGCTCTGCTGTGGAGTAACAAGAATATGATCGATCAGCTTTATCCCCAGCCTTGCCAGAGTATCTTTCAGACTGTTGGTAAGTATTATGTCTTCCGGTGACGGAGTACAGTTGCCGCTCGGATGATTGTGCGCAAGAATAACTCCGCAGGCATGGCAGATCAATGCCCTTTCTGTGATCTCTCTTGCGTAAACCGCCGCATTATCGACTGTTCCCTTGTAAAGATCGTATTCGATCATGTGACGGCAGGAATTGAGGTAGAATACTACCAGATTTTCCTTCTTGCCGCTGCCGATCTTCAGTCTCAGAAAATTCACCACATCCGTTGCCGAATTTATCGCCTGCTTCTCCCTTAATTTTTCCTCAAATGATTTGGTGACAAGTTCACGTGCAAGCAGTATCAGAACGATCGTCGCCTTACCGAGACCGGGAACACTCAGCAATTCAGCCGGAGATGCATTCATGATGCCGGAAATATTGCCGAAACGTTCAATAAGCAGCTTTGCCGCCGGCTTAACATCTTTTCTCGGAATTGCGTAGGTAAGCAGCAGTTCGATTGCTTCGTAATCATGTAAACCATCAAGTCCGGCTTTGATAAAACGGTTGCGCAGCCGCTGCCGGTGTCCGCTGTATCCCTCAATGTTATTCATGACCGGTATCCTCAAAATTAAAAATCATCAGCTTTGTTTCTTGCCTCAAGACAGGCACGGGTAAGTTCAAAAGTCTCTTCTGCATCAACGACACATGGTTCATTGTACAGTATATGGCGGACAAAATCATAAAAGATACCGCGTTCCGGAAGCAGTTCCAGCTCTTCTGTCTTTTCAGCTGTTATCAATGTTGTTTTACCATGAGCCACTTCGACAACTCCGAGGGTTCCGGCAATGCGTACCTGATCGTCTCCGTGGGTCGCCGCCGCCGCCGGACGCAGATAATCTATGGAGGCACTTGCCATGATATTATTTTCCAGTACGCAGGTCACCAGAGCAGTCATTTCCAGATCTCCAAGTCCGGCATTGTCGGAACTGTCGTGGATGGCGTGCAGATGTTTGAACTTTGCTCCGCCGAACCAGAGCATCCAATCCATGGCGTGGCTGCCCACCCAGGGAATGGTTCCGCCGTAAGTCGATCTCTGACGGTAGTAATCTCCGCGTTTGCCGAGTTTGTAGGATTTGCGGCAGTTGATCATTTTGACTTTTCCGGCAAGACCGCGCTGCACGGCATCGAAAGCGGTACGGAACGGAGCTTCCCCGCGGAAGCCAACCATGGAAATGATCTTTACTTTGTTTTTATCGCACCGGTCATATACTGAACGGATCTCTTCCAGCTCCTCCAATTCCAGAGCAATGGGTTTTTCGCAGAATACATGTATGTTGCGTTTCAGAGCTTCGCAGCACATTTGGGCGTGCAGTTCAAACGGACCGCAGACCGAAACGATATCCGGCTGCGCCCGGTCAAGCATCTCTACCCAATCATCGTATACCACCGGAGCAAATCCGGCTTTTTTTGCGTTGTTCACCAACGCATCAGCAGATTGTTCACAACCGGAAGAAACTGCACAAAGATCAAGTTCCGGAAGCTGATCCAGTACCCGGAAAACGTAACCGACGTGCCCACGGTTGCCGATAAGGGCAAGTTTGAGTTTTTCCATGATATTACCTTTTTGTTTTAAGTTGACCTGCCGCATAAGCCAACGCTTCCGCAGGTGTCCGGAAGTCATCAGCCAGCTGGCGGTCAAAAGTTTTTTCAAGCACTTTTTTGAACATTGGCGAGGGGGCAAATCCGCACGCTATCAGATCTCTTCCTTTCACCCACGGTTCCGGAAGAACGTTTTCCGGTTCCAGGCACAGCTGATCGCAGAGAAAGAGGAAACTTTCCATGAAACCGTGGCATGCAATGCAGTCCAGCCGGTGCAGTTCGAGTTCCAGCGGAAAATTTTTATCTGCGAGCATTTTTTTAATTTTCGCCTTCCGCATTTCCGGAACGCTTGCCATGCGCATGTGATTACGCACAGCCTGAACAACGGATTGGACTGACGCTGTTGAAAAATGCAGCCTTTTCAATATGTTTTCAGCGGTTTCGGCACCACGTTCCTCGTGTCCGAAAAAGCGGATCCTGCCGGTGCCATCCAGTGAACGTGTCAGCGGTTTGCCGACATCGTGGAGCAGTACGCTCCATGCCAGCAGTTCATCCGGCATTGCCATGTGTTCAAGCATGAGCATGGTGTGTTCAAACACGTCACCCTCCGGATGAAATTCTTCCGGCTGGGTCACTCCGGACATGGCGTCAACTTCGGGCAGGACCGCCTTGAGCAATCCGGTTTCATGCAGCATTTTTACCGCGTATGCCGGATTTTTTCCGGTGAGGATACGGGTGAGTTCATCTCTGATGCGCTCGCCGGAGAGTTCCGCGGCAAGTCCGGAGAGACGGCACATCGCCTGAAAAGTCTCCGGTTCGACAGTAAAATTAAATCTTGCCGCGAACCGAACCGCCCGCAGCATGCGCAGATGATCTTCACGGAACCTCTGTTCCGGTACTCCAACGGTACGGATGACTCCTGCGGCGAGGTCATCCAGACCGCCTGCCGGATCAGACAGTTCTCCGGTCACCGGATCCAGCCTCATGGCATTGACTGTGAAATCCCGGCGCATGGCATCGGTGTCAAGGTCACGGGTATAGCGGATGTTTTCCGGATGACGGCCGTCCATGTAGGAGCGTTCCTCCCTGGCAGTGGCGATCTCAAATTCAAAACCGTCTTTCCGCAGCAGCATTACACCGAAACTTGCTCCGGCGAATTTGATGTCTGGAAATATTTTCTGCATCTCTTCCGGAGTAGCAGTGGTGACCATATCCACATCAGAAGGGATCATGCCTGATATGAGATCGCGTACTGCTCCTCCTACGATACAGCATTGATGACCGTGATGCTGTAGTTGTTCAGCAACAGCAGATGCTGTTTGAAAAATTCTGCTGCCGGAGATCTTTCCGGTATCCATACGGTGTACCGGGAAATATTTTTTTTCTTTCCCACCTGTATGCAAGCTCATGTCGACAAAACAATATCAGAATCCGCTCAAAATAAGATTTACATCTGCAAATGAATCCGCAGTGAAATCAGGAGTTTCCTGATTTACTTCACCGAATCCGTAAGTGACGAAGATCCTTCTGAAACCGGCTCTGCGTCCGGATTCCAGATCGGTAAAGTGATCTCCGACCATCCAGCAGTCCCGGTCAGCAAGAGAATATTTATTTTTCAGGGCGATCAGGGAATCAGGTTCAGGTTTCAGCGGATAATCAGAGTCGCCGCCGATCACATCGCTGAACAGATCACGCACTTCCAGCTGGGTGAGGATCTTTTCTGTTTCATTCAGCGGTTTGTTGGTGACCACTGCAAGTTTTATCCCGGCAGCGTGGAACTGTTTGAGCCCTGCGGAAACTCCGGGATAAAGCACGGTGGTATCAGTGATGTGATCGTAATAAAATTTGCGCATCCGGTAATATGCCTGATCGAAGTCGATTTCAGCATCCGCTATGGCGCGGCGCACCAGAGATGAGGCACCGCCGCCGATGAAGTGGACGATACGTTCGGCATCGACCGGCTCAAGTCCCATTGATGAACGCATGTAATTGACTGCGCCGGCAAGATCAAGACGGGAGTCGATCAAAGTGCCGTCAAGATCAAAAGCTATGAGTTTTGGCATTTCAGACCTCAAGAAAAAAGTTTATCAGATAAATGGTACCCGGACAAAACGCGGCAGACGGGCGAAAGAATCGATATTCAGTGCAGAAAATTCCTTTCTGCGGAAACTGTGCCATGCGATACCTGCCACCATTGCAGCATTATCAGTACAGAATACCGGTTTTGCGATCCGCAATTCGATACCCGGCGGGATCTTTTCAGTCATCATCCGGCGCAGTTCGGCGTTGCACGCCACGCCTCCTGAAACCACCACTGTACGCACAGAATGATCTTTCGCAGCTTTCAGCGTTTTGCGGACCAGACAATCGACCACCGCACGCTGATAACTTGCAGCAGTATCTGCCGCAAACTGCGGATCGCTGACATCTTTGCCGTTCAGGTGATAAAGCAGAGCGGTCTTGATGCCGCTGAAACTGAAATTGTAGAGATTTTCCTGACTCAATGCTTTGCCGGCGGCACCGGTTAGCGGACGGGGAAAATCATATTTTTCCGGATCACCGTTTTCTGCGGCTTTCTGAATGGAGGGACCGCCGGGATACGGCAGCCCCAGGAGCTTTGCCCCCTTATCCAGAGCTTCGCCCGCGGCATCATCTATGGTGCATCCCAGCTGCACGGCTTCCCCGTCGGCTCTTACCAGAACCAGAGAGGTGTGGCCGCCTGATACCACCAGCGCGAGCATGGGATAACTTCCGCATGAGGCAAGCTGTTCAGCTCCGCCGTCGAGAAACGCCCCGTAGATATGCGCCATGAAATGATTGACACCGATCAGCGGCAGATCATTGCCGATGGCAAGTCCCTTGGCATAATTGAGACCGGTCAGCAGGGCGGTAATCAATCCCGGGCCCTGGGTGACTGCCACCGCGTCGACATCCCGGAACGTCACCCCGGCCTGTTCAAGCGCAGAACCCACCACAGGACTCAATGCCTTCAGGTGTTCTCTTGCTGCAAGTTCAGGAACCACACCGCCGTGGGGCGCGTGTTTGGCGATCTGCGAAGCGATCACGCTGGAACGTACGGTAAATCCGTCTTCCACCACTGCCGCAGCAGTTTCGTCACAGCTGCTTTCAATACCGAGGATCAGGCTCATTTTCAGATTTCCGGAATTCAGAAGTTATGAGAAACCAGACCGTCGCGGAGTTTGGGTTCAAACCAGGTCGATTTGGGCGGCATGATCTCGCCGGCATCGGCGATCGCCATAAGCTGTTCAACGGTGGTGGCATACATGGAGAAGGCGATCTCCCATTTACCGGAATCCACCCGTTTTACCAGTTCGCCGGTTCCGCGGATACCGCCGATGAAATCGATGTCTTTGCTGGTACGGGGATCTGCGATGCCGAGTACCGGAGCAAGGATACGGTCCTGCAGCCAGCTGACATCCAGCTTTTCGATCACGCCCAGTTTGCTGATGTCGAATTTCGGACGGGCAAGATACCAGGCTTTATCAAGATAGAATTTGAATTCTCCGGGAGCGGAGGTCTCTCCGTCTTCAGCCGGGGTCACGGTGAATTCTGCAGAGATCCGGTCGATGAATTCCGCTTTGGTGAGACCGTTGAGGGATTTCACCACGCGGTTGTAGGGCAGGATCGCCAGCTGTTTTGCGGGGAACGCCACTGCGAGGAAATAATTATAGTCTTCTTTGCCGGTGTGGGCAGGATTGTGCGGAGCGCATTCTGCTGCGGTGCGGGCGGCGGCGGCACTGCGGTGGTGTCCGTCAGCGATGTAGAACACCGGCACTTCGGTGCGGAAGAGTTCAGCCAGAGTGCTGCTCTTGGCGGCATCGACGCGCCACAGAGTGTGACGGATGCCATCCACTGCAGTGAAGTTCACCAGCGGAGCTTTTGCGGTTTCTTCAGCGATGAGACTGTCGATGGCGGAAGAGTCGCGGTAGGTGAAGAATGCCGGACCGGTATGGGAACGCAGGGTCATGACGTGACGGGTACGGTCATCTTCCTTGTCCTGACGGGTGCGTTCATGTTTTTTGATGATCCCGTTGCGGTAATCTTCAGCGGATGCCGCTCCGATGACACCGGTCTGGACGCGGCCTTTCATCTCAAGCTGATAGATGTAGAGGTGCTTTTCCGGATCGACCAGCAGCGGGACCTCTTTGCAGAGACGGTCAAAACCGGCTTTTGCCTGCGCATAGACCCGGTCATCATGCAGATCGATACCCTCTTCCATATCGATTTCAGGACGGGAAACGTGGAGAAAAGACCAGGGATTGCCTTCCGCAAGAGCAGCAGCTTCTGCAGAATCAACGACATCATAGGGAACTGCGGCAACTTTATCCGCTTTTTCAGGAACCGGAAGCAATCCGTTGAAAGGAAGAAATTCAGCCATGGCAACAACTCCTTGAAAAGATTTTTACAAAATTTAATGATACTGACGTGAAACGCGTCCGTCAACATGATTTGCCCGCGTAAACGTGTCATATTTATAAAATAATTGCACAATGATGCTTTTTCAACTGTTATTGCACTTGAATAATCGATGATCTGAACTATATTTTGGCAATAGCGTATATTACGGCGGTATTTGCGGTGCTTTGATCCGGTGGTACCGCCGGGATATTGAGAGGGGCAAAAGACCGGAATTTCCGTTTGAAAAGCTGATGAAGTTTGCGGAAAAGAAATGGTGTCTGCTGTCCGTTGTGCTGTGAACAATCGAGAACACGAAGGAACTGTTTGATTTATGGATCTTCTTTTTGCAACCGGAAATGCTTCGCTTATCGGAGGTCTCTCTGATTCCACCCGTATGATACTGTGGATAGGTATCGGAGTTTATTTCGTCATTCTCATGGGTATCGGTATATGGTCCGGTAAACACATCAAGGATATGAAGGACTTTCTGGTGGCAGGCAGACGCCTTCCGCTCTGGATGGCGACAGGAACTCTTATGGCGACCTGGTTCGGAGCCGGTTCCAGTATGGGAGTCTGTGCTTCGGTCTACAGTGACGGTATCGGCAGTGTGCTGGCGGATCCGTTCGGTGCCTCTTTGAGTCTGATACTTGCCGGTATTTTCATCGTCGGCATGCTCCGCAAACTCCAATGCCTGACCGTGACTGACATAATCGCCCGGCGTTTCGGCAGTGCCGCCGGTGTATACGCTTCGATCTGGATGATACCTGTATATGTCGGCTGGCTGGCGGCACAGTTCCTGGGAATGGGAACCATCCTGCACGTCATCACCGGTATGCCGGTATGGAAAGGAACTCTCATCGGCAGTGTCGTGATACTCTTCTACACCTTCGCAGGCGGCATGTGGGCGGTCACCATCACCGACATCGTTCAGGTCGGATTGATCGTTATCGGTCTGCTCATCATCATGCCCAATGCCGTAAGTCAGGCAGGCGGTTTTGAAACTATGCTCAAAAATATCAAGCCGGAGGATCTTTCCATCGGTATCGGTCAGGTGAACAACGCCAATGACATCACCTATTACATCGGCAGCTGGATCATCATGGGGCTGGGATGCATGGTCGGTCAGGATCTCATACAGCGTTCGCTTTCCAGTAAAAGCGATAAAATCGCTGTTTCAAGTTCAGTTATCTCCGGATTTCTGTATGCCGCACTCGGGTTTATTCCGATCATAATCGGTTTTTCCGCCCGTTTTGTTCTGGCAAAATACGGTATTACCAGTGAAAGCATGGGGGAAAATCTCGACAATCAGGTCATGCCGCGCATGGCGATGATAATCCTCGGTAATCTTCATCCGGTCCTCATGACTTTATTCCTCGCCGCACTCATCAGTGCGATCATGAGTTCCGCCGACAGTTCACTGCTTGCCGGTTCATCTCTGCTGGTCAAAAATGTCATCGGTGCGATCTTCCCCGGACAGAGCGACCGTGCACTGCTGTATGAGACCCGCATCGGAACTGTGGTTATCTCCATTATCGCCGCATATTTTGCATTCAACGCCAACAGTATCTATGCGCTGATGATCAACTGCTGGGCATCCCAGCTGGTGGTGGTATTCATTCCGGTAATCGCTGCGATCTATGTGAAAAAAGCCAGCCGTTCCAGTATCTGGGCAACGATGACTGTTTCGACTATGGTCTGGGTGGTATACACATTTATCGCTTCCTGCGGTGCCGGCGGCACTTTCAGGGAGATCCTCAACAGCGATCAGTTTGAACGCTCCATCACCTGCGGTGCAGTCTACGGATTTGCCGCCGGTATCCTCACCTTCCTCTTCACCTATCTCGGTGAACGCCTCACCGGATGTGCCGGTGACGGCAATGAATGTGATTGAATGATGTTTACCGATTGGGAACACGCCGCAGATATCCTGCGTCGGAAGGGAGCAGTGGTCCTGCTGCCGACAGAAACGGTTTACGGTCTTACCGGCAGAGCTGCTGATCCGGAGTGCCGCGAAAAGATCGTCACGTTAAAACACCGGGATCCGGCAAAACATATAGGCTGGTTCGTAAGCAGTCTCCGGCAGCTTGAGGAACGCGGATACTTTCTGGACCGTACCGCAAAACTGCTTGCGGAGCGTTTCATGCCGGGACCTCTTACTCTGATCGTAAAGCACCGTGACGGCGGTACTGTCGGATTCCGTATCCCGGATCATCCGCAGCTGCTGAAACTTCTTGAAGAGCTGGATGAACCGCTGCTCCAGACCAGTGCCAACCGTTCAGGAATGCCCGATGCACTTGACTGCGCCGCCGCACTGGAAATGCTCGACGGCGAACCGGATGCCGCGATCGACGGCGGAGCGATCCCGCCCGGAGCAAAAGGTTCGACCATCGTTGACTGTACCGGTGAGAAACCGGTCATCCTGCGGCAGGGCGCACTGTACACAGATGATTTTTTATCTTCCATATAACAAGGAATCTATCATGGTAAATACTGCTGACCTCTGGAAAAAGCTTTTGGAAAACGCCGGACTTTTCGGACTTGATCCGGCAGAGTTTCAGAAACTTGAAACTTTTTTTGCCGGACTTGATCCGGAATATTTTCTCAACTGTGCCGGACGTACGCTTGATGATTTCCCGCTTGAAGAGGTGAAAAAAAGATTTGCACCTGAAGAGCTGGGTGTATTTCTGCAGCTCTGCATCGTTTACAGTTATCAGGATGCGGAAAATATCTACAGAAAAAAACACTGGAGCAGCGAAATGTTCCGTGAAGCTGCAAGTGACCTGAAACTCTGGCAGAAAGTCGGCATACAGGATCACGGCGGATTGTTTCTCGAAGAAAGACTGTTCGGCTGGGCAAAACAATGTCTGAACGGCAGAGTCAAACAGTTCGGCAGACTGCAGTGCAACGACATCCATCTTTTCCAGCCGGAACTTTCGCTTTACCGCAAAGATGACCGCACCCTTGAGGTCCTGCCGGCATTTGAACGGAACAATCCGGCATCACCTGATCTTACTTACGGCGACAAAACCATAAATCTGCACGTTCCGGCAAGCGGCGGACTCAAACCTGAACAGTGTATCGATTCCATCCGCAGGATGTGCCGTTTTTCCGCAGAATTCCATCCGGATTACGATTTCAAGGCGATCGTCTGCTACTCCTGGATACTTGATGCACAGTTCCGCGACATTCTTCCTGCGGGGGCGAATATCCTCAAGTTCCAGGATCTCGGATACAATTTCACCTGGCAGGGACATGAACAGAACAGCGAAGTCATCTGGCGCATCTGGGGCAGACCCGGACTGGATATGGATGTGAAAGATTTGCCCGCAGCAAGCTCCATGGAACGCGGAGTTAAAGAATTTCTGCTCAACGGCGGTATTTTCAATGAGGGCGTTCTGGTGATCTTCAAGGATCAGATCGACAACCTCTGATTTTCAGGAAAAATCCGGAAAAGTTTGAAATAATCGCATTCCGGGGTTATTTTATGTATGTGGAAGAGGAACAGAAGAACAGAAGGATATATCGGTAATGAAGGCATTTTTTGTTTTTTCCGGCCAGGGAGCTCAAACTGTCGGCATGGGTAAGGATCTCTATGACTCCTCTCCCGCTGCAAAAAAGATCTTTGATGAAGCTGATGCCGTACTCGGTTACAAGCTCAGCGACATTATTTTCAACGGTCCGATCGAAAAATTGACCGAAAGCATCTACTGTCAGGATGCGATTTATACCGTGAGTTGCGCCGCACTTGCTGCATTCAGGGAAAAGTTCGATGTTAAACCGGTCGCCTGTGCCGGATTGAGCCTCGGGGAATACGGAGCACTCTGCTGCGGCGGAGCCTTCGATTTTGCCACCGGCGCAAAACTGCTGGCGGAACGAGGCAGACTTATGGATGAGGCATGCAGAAAAACCAACGGAGCCATGGCATCGGTCCTGGGCGGCGATCCGGCGGTGATCGCAGACGTCTGCAAAAAGACGGATATCGATGTCGCCAACTACAACTGCCCGGGGCAGATCGTTATTTCCGGCGAAAAGAGCAAAGTTGAAGCAGCGGTCGCAGAGCTCAAAGCGCAGGGGCTGCGTAAAGTAATCATGCTCAACGTTGCCGGAGCGTTCCACTCCCGCCTGATGCGTGAAGCCGGAGAAAAGCTCGCCGCAGTGCTGGCGCAGGCGGATCTGAAACTGCCGGAGATCCCGGTTTATCACAATTTCACCGCAGATACAGCCAAAAGCGTTGCGGAACTTGAAAGCAATCTGACCAATCAGGTTGCAGGTTCCGTCCGCTGGGAGGACTGCGTGCGCCGTGCCGCTGAAGCCGGAGCCGATACTGTGATCGAATTCGGTCCGGGAGCCGTGCTGACCGGACTGGTCCGCAGAACCGCAAGTGAAATGAAACTTATCAATATCAACAGTGCGGCTTCACTTGATGCCGTTGCACTTGATTAACAGAAGGAAAGTGAAAAATGAGTCAGGAAAAACGTCTTGAAGGAAAAGTTGCCATTGTCACCGGTGGTGCCCGCGGTATCGGTAAAGCTATCAGTGCGCGTCTTGCGGCAGAGGGAGCCGCTCTTGCGATCGTTGATATTCTGCTTGATGTGGCAGAGGAGACTGCTGCGGAATTCCGTGCTGCCGGCATTAATGCCAGAGCCTATGCTGCGAACGTTGCAAAGTTCGAGGATGCGGAAGCTACAGTTGCCGGAGTCGTGAAAGATTTCGGAAAAGTCGATATTCTGGTCAACAATGCCGGTATCACCAAGGACAACCTGATGCTCCGCATGACTGAACAGGAATGGGATGCCGTCATCGCCGTCAACCTGAAGGGTACTTACAACTTCACCAAGGCTGTTATCCGTCCGATGATGAAGCAGCGTGCCGGCAAGATCGTCAACATCGCCTCAGTAGTCGGCAGAATGGGCAATGTCGGTCAGGCGAACTACTCCGCCAGCAAAGCCGGTGTGATCGCTCTTGCCAAGACCACTGCCAAGGAATTTGCCTCCCGCAATATCCAGGCCAACGCAGTTGCTCCGGGATTTATCGAAACTGATATGACCGCCAAGCTGCCGCAGGAGGCACGTGATGCGTTCCTCACCGTGATCCCCGCCAAACGCGGAGGTTCTCCGGATGATGTTGCCAATGTGGTTTATTTCCTGGTCTCTCCGGATTCGGATTACGTTACCGGTCAGGTCATCAATGTCGACGGCGGAATGCTGATGTGATAACCGGCATTGTCTGAAAACAACAGAAAAAAATACGTTGTTATTGCACAAAAATTTGTAAAAAAATTTGACTTTTTCGTATTTTGGTGCAATATTAGTAACAAGGCGTGCGTTATTTGCACGGCAGAAGTGAAAACAAGGGTAATACGATTTATCCAAAAAAACCATAATAAAAAGGTAGGTAAAAATGTCTGAAATCGCAGAAAAAGTGAAGAAGATCGTTGTCGAACAGCTCGGTGTTGCTGAAGATCAGGTCACTCCCGAAGCCAAATTCATCGAAGATCTCGGTGCTGACTCTCTGGATCAGGTCGAGCTGGTCATGGCTCTGGAAGAAGAATTCGGCCCCGATATTCCGGACGAAGATGCCGAAAAGCTGACCACCGTCGGCGCCGCTATCGCTTACGTCGAGAGCAAGAGCCAGGAGTAATTCTGGGAGATGATGCGGCTGCGGTTTGTTTTTGAACAACAGCCGTTTCTGTACAAAGAATTGTTTCTTTGATAAAATCAAACGGGTCACTGTAAGGTTCTTATGGTGGCCCGTTGGTGTATTAAGCGATAGGTTTGTCATGGTTGAAAGAAGGGTAGTTGTAACCGGTTGCGGTGCTTTGTCGTGCGTTGGCAACAATGTTGCCGAATTTTGGGATGCTCTGGTGAACGGTCGTTGCGGACTCGGACCGGTGACCAGGTTCGATACGACTGATTTCCGCACAAAGATCGCCGGTGAGATCAAGAACTTTGATGTAAGTTCAGTGATGAGTTTCAAAGAGGCCAAGCGCATGGATCTTTTCTGTCAGTATGCAATGGTTGCTGCTGCGGAAGCGATCAGGTCAGCCGGATTGCCGGATGACCTCGGTAGCCAGTCCAGTCCGGTCGACAGTTCCCGTGTCGGAGTTCTGGTTTCCAGCGGTATCGGCGGCCTTGGCACCCTTTGCGAACAGATGCTCGCTTTCAACGCCAAAGGTCCCGGCAGGGTTTCTCCGCTTCTCATTCCGATGATGATAAGCGATATAGCTTCAGGCAACATATCCATTACTTTCGGTGCCCGCGGTCCCAACCTGGGGATCCAGACGGCGTGCGCCACCGGATGTCACTCTATCGGCGAAGCCTACTGGATGATCAAACGCGATGATGCCGATGCCATGATCTGCGGCGGTGCCGAAGCAAGTATCATACCGCTGGGTATGGCAGGTTTCTGTTCGATGAAGGCCATGAGCCAGCGTAATGATGATCCACTGCATGCCAGCCGTCCTTTTGACCTCAACCGTGACGGATTTGTGATGTCCGAAGGTGCCGGTGTGCTTTTCATCGAAGAACTTGAGCATGCCAAACGCCGCGGAGCGCCCATTCTTGCCGAGATCATCGGTTACGGTGCCACCGGCGATGCTTATCATATCACCAGTCCTGCTCCCGACGGTGACGGCGGAGCCCGTGCCATGCAGATGGCTCTGCGCCATGCCGGTATCAAACCGGAAGAGGTGGACTATATCAACGCTCACGGAACCAGTACCGAACTCAATGATAAATTTGAAACCATGGCGATCAAAAAAGTATTCGGCGACTATGCATACAAGGTTGCGGTGAGCAGTACCAAAGGTACTACCGGTCATGCCCTCGGAGCCGCAGGCGGTCTGGAATCCATCGCCTGTATCAAATCCATTGAGACCGGTATCATTGCTCCGACGATCAACTATGAGACGCCGGATCCGCTCTGTGATCTGGATATCACTCCCAATACTGCCGCCAGACGTGATGTACGTATCGCTTTGAATACCAACCTCGGTTTCGGCGGTCATAACGGAGTGATTATTTATAAACGGTACGAAGATTGAAACCTCTTCTAAAAGGAAGTTATTGTCCCATTTTTTGTGAAAGTTGTTCAAACTGCGGTGGCGCATGCATGTGATTCAGCGGTACACCTTGTCACGGCGTAGCCCATAAGGGCGAAGACGGATCCCGCACCGTACTCGGCGCAAAAAAAAGACCTTGGTCCACGCTGCATCCACCGATAGCAGACAGAACCGTTTCTTGAGCTTGAAAAAAACATGCTGTGTGATATATTTTAATTGAGAAAAACATATTTGAATAAGGATAAAATATAAATTTTTCACAAAATTTCGGACATTATCAAAAGGAAAGGATTTTTTATGAATAAGATTTCATTGTTTTCCGGTTGTGCTGCGGCTGCTGTACTGATGACTGCCGGCTGCCGTCCCGAACTTGCCCAGGGAAATTACGGTTCAGAGGAACAGCAGTGGCAGGATGTCATCAGTGCCAGTTACAGCGGACACCGTCCTCCGCGCATTGCGCCTCCGGCGATCGTTGACAGAGCGTCGCAGGAAGCTCTTGACAAACAGCGTATGCAGCAGGAAAATGCCAAAAATACCGATGCCGTTTCTGAAGTTCCGGCTCCCGGCGATGACAAAAACGATGCTCCTGCCGTAAAGGAGACCTCGGCTGCAGAAGTGGTCGACTCCGCTGCGGAAAAAACTCAGGCGAAAGATCCGGAAGCTGCAGACAAAAAGGATGAAGCAAAAAAAGCCGATGCTCCAAAAGCTGATGACAAAAAGGATGAAGCAAAAAAAGCCGATGCTCCAAAAGCTGATGAAAAGAAAGCAGAAGCAAAACCGGCTGATCTTGAGTATGATATCTATGTGGTAAAACCCGGCGACAATCCCGGCAGCATCGCTCAGAAATATTACGGAAAGGCAAGTTATGCATCACTGATCATGAAAGCCAATCCGCAGATCAAGGATGCCAGACAGATCCAGATCGGTACCAAGCTCAAAGTTCCGAAACTGTAAAAAACCGCAAGTTGTGTTATCCGGCAGGGAGTGTTTGCTTCCGCCGGATAATTTTACATGGGACGGTCTTGCTGCAATGAACGAAAAGATATATTTTGAGTCGGGGATCTCTCTGCATACGCTCTGTGCCGGAGATGAAGTCCGTCTGCTCCGGGTGCTTGAGGAGCAGTTTGCTTCAAAGATCGCAGCAAGAGACAATCAGGTCGATATTTCCGGCAGTGACAACGCTGTACAGCGGACCGTTGAATTTTTCAATGCTCTGCTGAAACTTTACCGTTTGCGCAACCGCCAGCTGGAGCAGCGTGATGTTGAAATGCTCTGCCGTATGTTCCGTTCCGGCTCGGGGAATGAGCTGGAGGAACTTTGGAAGGGCAGAGTAACTGTAAGTCCCAAAAAGCGTGATATCCTTCCCCGCAGCCGCCGTCAGCTGGAGTATATCAACAGGATACGCAGCAGTGACGTGGTTTTCGGCATCGGTCCTGCCGGTACCGGCAAAACTTACCTTGCCATGGCGCTGGCGGTCTCTGAATTTCTTCAGAACCGGGTTTCGCGTATCATTCTGACCCGTCCGGCGCGTGAATCCGGAGAACGTCTGGGATTTCTTCCCGGCAGTCTTGAGGAAAAAGTTTCCCCCTATCTGCGTCCTCTGTACGATGCGTTGTACGAAATGATGACTCCGGAGGAGGCGCAGACTCTGATCGAGCGTCAGATCATCGAGATCGCGCCGTTGGCGTTCATGCGCGGAAGAACGCTCAACAATGCGTTTATCATTCTTGATGAAGCGCAGAATACCACAGAGGATCAGATGCTGATGTTTCTGACCCGCATGGGATTCGGTTCCAAATGTGTGATAACCGGAGATCCGATGCAGTCTGATCTGGCACGCGGTGAGCGTTCCGGGCTTGAGCATGCAATAAATACATTGCGTTCACTGCCGGAACTTGGATTTGTATTTTTCGACACTGCGGATGTAGTGCGTCACCGGCTTCTGGAAAAGATCATCACAGCATATACCGGTGAAAACTCCTGCAGAGACAATGGAGAGTTGCGATGAAAGAATTTTTTTCACAGCTGTGGGCGCGTTTTTCCGCCCGCCGCCGCGGTATCGTCAATCCCAAACCGCTGGTGGACTGGGAGGAGGCGGCGGAGATGTTCAGAAACTCTCCTGTCCCCGGTATCACTATACTGGTGCTGCTTTGGGCGGTAAGTTCAACTTTGATAATCATTTCCATGCGCAAGCAGATGGATATTTCAGATTGGCTCATCGGTCAGAAAGCGCCGCACAACGTTCATGCCAGGACCTCATTTTCCTACCTTGACCGCAAGGCAACGGAGGAGGCAAAAAATGCCGCAGCGTCGGAGGCTCCGGAGTATTTTCTGCTGGATAAAAAGAAAACAGAACATATATTGCAGCAGTTCAATGAATTCATGACCTGCTGCGACAACCGTCTGAATGATTTGAACAGCAAACGTGATTATGCGGTAAATCCTGATTCCCGTCCCTCTATTCTTGCCGGAAGCATTTCGCGTGAACTGCTTGAAGCGATCGGCAGAGCGCGTACCGGCAGCAGTGATTATCTCAATTTCCGTGACCGTCTGCAGCGTCTGCTTGCCAACGGTATCATCAGCCGGCCTGACAAGCAGAGCCGTACTGCCGGCAGACAGCTCCGTACCGTGGATGAATCCGGCAGAGCGCGTATAGAGATCCGTACTATCGGTGAAATGCCGGATTCTGAAATGGCTGCGATCGGTCTTGCCGATAAACTTTTTCCCCGTGAAAACAGCCGCGACAACCACGAATTCCGTGCCATCGCCGCCAAGCTCACCGGTCAGGACGGAAATCTGGTCTTTGATCCGGTGCGCAGCAAAATGGCTGGAGAACGTGCCGCAAACAACGTAAAAGAGATCATCCGTTCCAAAAACGAGGGGGCTCTGCTGATCCACAAGGGTGAAGTTTTCACCGAAGGTCTGCGGGATATGATGCTGGCTGAACATGCCGCTCTGCCGAAAGACTTCGGAATGGATATTTTTTATTACAACATGGCATGGGGACTTATCCTGCTGCTGGCTGCCGTATTTCTGGCTTCACGGATCTATCCGGCAGTGGTGCGCGATGCCCGCAAGATCACGATCGCCGGTATCGTTACGATAATTTCGCTTATCATCAATTACTGGGCGGTGAATATTTTCTTTTTCTGCCTGCGTGACGGCAGGGTCCCGGACCGTCTGATGATAAGCAATGCCATTCCGGTAACGCTGGTGACGGTGTCGCTTGCGGTGCTGCTCAATTACAAAATGGCGGTGATTTCCGGATTGTTCGTATCGGCGGTCACTGCGCTCATGGTTTCACCTGCACACGGTTTCGAGCTTACCCTGCGCTGGTTTGCAGTCGCCTCGGTCGCCGGACTTGCGGTCCGCGATGTCACCAACTACCGGGCATTTTTCATCCGGATATTTTTTGCTTCGTTCGTGCTGATGATGCTTGCCAACTTCAGCAGTCTCTTCACCGGCAGCGGACTTGCGGTCAAACTTGTGCCTTCGATGCTGGTGATAACCGCCAGCACCTCGTTTGCCTGCGCGGTGACGGCGCTGGTACTGATTTTCGCCATGGAGCTGATATTCAACATCGATACCGATATGGCGCTCATGGTGCTTGCTGATTACAATCATCCGCTGCTGGAGCGCCTCAAGCGCGAAGCACCGGGAACGATGTTTCACAGTATGAGCGTGGCGACGTTGGCGGAAGATGCCGCCAATGCCATAGGAGCCAATCCGCTCCGCGCCAAAGTTGCCGGACTTTTCCACGACATCGGCAAACTTGCCATTCCCCATTATTTCACCGAGAACAACCGTGACAGTTCTTCGGAGCATCTCAAACTCAATCCGCAGATGAGCAGTATCATCATCCGGGATCACGTCAAAGAGGGACTTCAGCTTGCCCGTCAATACCGTTTGTTCCGCTGGGTGCGCGGAGCGATCATGACGCATCACGGTGATGATCTGGTGCATTATTTCTATCAGCGTGCCAAATCCGCCAATTCTGAAGCTGTGGTGGAGTCCCAGTTCCGTTACAACGGACAGCCTCCGCGGGCGAGGGAGCTTACGATCGTAAGCCTTGCGGATGCCTGTGAAGCGGCATCAAGATCACTGGATAAGCCCACTGCCCAGAAGATACAGGCACTGGTCGAAGATATTTTCATGCACCGTCTGTCCGGCGGCCAGCTGCGGAACTCCGAACTTACTCTTGCCGAGTTTGAAATGGTCAAAAAAAGTTTCATCACCACTCTGGTGAGTATCAACCACGGACGCATCGCCTATACTCCGGAGAATATGAATGAAAAATCTGATATACACCTGGAAAAACAGTAAACTTCCACCGCCGGAACCGGAGAAACTCATACCTTTTGTCAAGCGGGCTTCCGAGCTTGCCGGACTGCCGGATTCCGGTTGGAACTTCGAGATCGAGTTTACCGATGATGAACTTATGACCAGACGGAATATGGAACTGCTCGGTCATGAAGGGACCACAGATGTCATCACCTTCAGTTATTTTACCGGTGATGATGATGATTTCATTCTTGAAGGGGAAACTGCGATCGATGCGGTAGTCAATCCGGATGCGGCGATGCGCGAAGGGGAAAAGCGCAAAAACAGCTGTTACGCAAGAGAACTTGCACTTTATATAGTCCATGCCCTGCTTCACAGTTCAGGATTGGATGACATCGATCCGGCGGACCGGCGCAGAATGCGTTATCATGAACGCAGAGTCCTGAAGAAACTTCAGGAGGAAAATCTGCTTGTCTTTTCCGGTCCTGACTGCTGGATATGAGCTTACCTGCCGTTTCCTGCCGGAGCATTGTTCCGCAGATGCGGATTGCCGTTGAAATGCTCCATACGCGCCGGGATGATCTGCTGATGTCTGGTTTCGGCATGTCCGGGCAGACGAGTCCTGCGGCTGCGGGTTATTTCAGGCGAATTGTAACGTTTTCCGCTTCTGGCAGACGGAAGTTTTTCCCCTTTGGCAAATGCCGGACCGCTGCGGACACGGCGCACTTCCGATACCGTACAGCCGCAGATAAGACTCAAGATGAGCAGTGATACAAACAGGGCAAAAGTTTTCATCTGTCAAAATCCGAATTCAGGCTGGATGATGCCGAAATCATCATCCTCATAATCTCTGGTACGCATTCTGCCTTTGCGCGGTTTTTCCGGAACTTTTTCCGGTTCGGGTTTGATCTCCGGTTCGGGTTTGATCTCCGGTTTTTCAGCTGCTTTTTCCTGCGGTGGCGGAGCGGCAGGCTCGATCAATACCGGCAGTTCCGGCAGCGGATTGCGCTTGATACGCAGACGTACCGGTTCGCATTTACCGGTGTTTTCCGGCAGAGTTTCCTCCTGCACTTCTTCCGGAACATCAGTATTTTCTTCCTCTGCAGGTTCGGTATCATCTTCCACCGGAGTAAGTGAAGCAAGCTCCTCTTCGGTCAGATAGCGGCTGTGAGTGATCTTGTTGACGGTTTTGGATGATACCAGCAGACCCCTCGCTTTGGGTACGCGCAGCGGCAGTTCCATAAGGTTGATTTCCTGTTCCGAACAGTGTCCTCTTCCGTCGGTTTCGACGATGGTATAGACTGCATCCGGACGCGGCGTGAGCAGTTCCAGCTGACAGCCTTCCGGACACAGCTGATATTCCCTTCCGAGGATAAATCCGCCGATCTGGCTGCGTTTGCCGTAGTATTTGCCGCTTTTTTTCTCTTTGTATATCACACCGTAACAAAGTTCAGCATCGTACCGGCGGAAATCGTAGAGTTTGCCGATAAAATCCTTTTCCGGAATGGTGGAAACGGTGTATTTTCCCTGTTTGGTGACGCAGATAAGGCGGTCGAATTCATTGCAGAGTACCGTATCATCGCTTTTGACTTTGGTTCCGATGTATCCGTTTTTGCGGTCCCAGCCGACCTTGATATTGTTGAGTGCCGCCTGCTGGCGGTCGATCTTGTCAAAGTGTTCGATCTCGGTGCGGCGCGGATAAAATTTACCGTATTTATCGATGAGTTTCTGCAGATAATCCACTGCGTAGTCATTGAGATGAGCAAGATTTTTACGCAGCTGCTTCATCAAATCGAGGATCTTGCGCAGTTCCCGCTGGTTTTTTTCAATATCGAACCGGCTGATCCTGCGGACCGGCAGGGCCAGCAGCTTGTCGATATCCTCATCGGTGACATCACGCTTGAGCAGGGGACGGAACGGAGCAAGTCCGGCATGGACCTCTTTATATTCCTCCTCTTCGCTGCGGCACTCTTCGATGCGCTTATAGATGCGGTGTTCAAAGAAAAGCTGTGCCAGCGTTTTGGCATGGAACAGTTCGGACTGACGGTTATACTCATTCTCAAGCTCAAGATTGAGATATTCCAGCAGTTTTTCCGTGTTGCGGATTATTACATCATGGACCGACATCTGAGTAGGTTTGCGGTCGCATATCACGGTCATATTCACCGAAATAGAAACGGCGCAATCGGTGTACATGTAAAGCGCCTGAAGTGTTTTTTCCGGATCGGCCCCGCGCATCGGCACCACTCTTATTTCCACGTTTTCAGCAGTGTAATCATTGATACCGGAAACTCTTATTTTATTTTTCTCAGCCGCTTTTTCGATGGATGCCACCAGACTTTCAGTAGTGGTGGTCGCCGGGATCTCCCGGATCACCAGCTCTCTGCCGTCGATCTCGATCTTGGCACGCAGAACGATCTTGCCGTTGCCGTCATCGTATTCTCTGGCATCCATGAGTCCGCCCTGCTGGAAATCCGGATAAAGCTCAAACGGTTCTCCGCGCAGTGCGGCGATCTGTGCCTGAAGCAGTTCATTGAAGTTGTGCGGCATGATCTTTGTTGCCATACCCACGGCGATACCGTCGCTGCCGAGCATGAGCAGCGAAGGTATCTTTACCGGCAGCACCACCGGCTCCTGACTTCTTCCGTCGTATGAATCCACCAGTTCGGTGATCTCGTCAGAGAACAGCACTTCGCGTCCGAGCGGGGAAAGACTGCACTCTATATAACGCGGTGCGGCAGCCGGACTGCCGGTGAAAATATTACCGAAGTTTCCCTGTTTGGAAATGAAATATTCTTTGTTGGCAAGCACTACCAGTGCATCCCCGATCGAAGCATCCCCGTGCGGATGATAGTGCATGGTATTGCCGACGATGTTGGCTGCTTTGTGAGTCCTGCCGTCATCGACCTCGTGCAGTACCCAGAGGATACGCCGCTGGACCGGTTTCAAGCCGTCATCCACATCGGGGATGGCGCGATCTTTGATGACATAGGCGGCGTAGTCCAGAAAATAGCGGTCCATCATCGCCCGGAAATAGGCGTTGGAATCGGTGTTTTTGCGGATCGCCGCCTCGCCGTCGGTTTCAGGAGCGGAAACCTCCACGCCGGTGATATCCTGATCTTCCGGAGTCTTATCCGTTTCGTCACTCATACTTGGATACCTCCAGATTGGTCATGATATATTCTTTGCGTTCCGGTGTGTTGGTTCCCATGAAAAATCCCAGCATTTCCGGAATATTGCGCATGTTTTCCAGTGTCACCGGCTGCAGACGGATGTCGTTGCCGATGAACTGACCGAACTCTTTCGGAGAGATCTCACCCAGACCTTTGAAACGGGTGATCTCTGATTTCCTGCCGAGTTTGGCGGCGGCGGCATCACGTTCCGCCTCGCTGTAACAGTAGATGCTGTCTTTGGGATTGGTCCGCACCCGGAACAGCGGAGTTTCAAGGATGTAAAGATGTCCGGAAAGCACCAGCTGATCGAAGAAGGTGAGGAAATAGGTCAGCAGCAGGTTGCGGATATGCATACCATCCACATCAGCATCGGTCGCGATGACGACTTTATCGTAGCGCAGACTTTCGAGATCCTCTTCGATACCCAGAGCAAGGGTCAGGAACATCAGTTCTTCATTAGAGTAGATCTTGTCGCGTTTCAATCCGTAGCAGTTGAGCGGTTTTCCGCGCAGGGCGAAGATCGCCTGACAGTCGACATCGCGGCAGACTTCAAGACTTCCGGCAGCGGAGTTGCCCTCGGTGAGAAAGATCATGGTCTCTTTGGGTTCGGTCTTTTTGGGCCACTTGTCGCCGACATGATATTTGCAGTCCTTCAGTTTCGGATTGCGGAGCCGGGTCTTCTGCTGGCTTTCTCTTGATTTCTTCTTGACCTCCTGGATCTCGCGGTGCATGTGTTCGTTGCGGACGATCTTATCCATAATGACTTCGGCGATCGCGCTGTTTTTGTAGAGAAAATCGACCAGCGCATCGCGTACAGCCGTCACCACCGGACCGCGGATGTCAGTGTTGCCAAGTTTGTTTTTGGTCTGGGATTCAAAAATCGGTTCACGCACTTTTACGGCGATGGCTCCGATCAGTCCGTCGCGGACGTCATCAGCCTTGTAGTTCCTGCCGGAAAATTCGTTGATGCCTTTCAATACTCCCTCTTTGAAAGCGGATAAATGAGTTCCGCCGTCGTGGGTGAACTGTCCGTTGACAAACGAGAAACTTATTTCACCGTAGCGGTCGCTGTGGGTCAGAGCGAACTCCACCTCTTTGGAGCGGTGCGAAATGACATCATAGAGTTTTTCATCACCGGTTTCAGCCTCAAGCAGATCGTGGAGTCCGGCGGATGAATAGTAACGCTCATTGTTGTAATAAAGGGATAATCCGCTGTTGAGATAAGCGTACATCCAGATGCGTTTTTCGATATATTCCTCTTTGAAGGCGTAATTGGGGAAGAGTTCGGCATCGGGTTCAAATTCGGTATAAGTTCCGTTGCGCTCATCGGTATCGCCTTCACTTGAGTCCTTCAGCACTCCCTTTTCAAAGCGCGCCTCACGGAACTTGCCGTCGCGCACGGAACGGACGATGAAACAGCTTGAAAGGGCATTGACCGCCTTGGTTCCCACTCCGTTCATACCGATGGAGAACTGGAAAGCATCATCGTTGTATTTGCCGCCGGTATTGATGATGGAAACGCACTCCACCAGTTTGGCAAGCGGGATGCCGCGGCCGTAGTCGCGAACCTTCACTCTGCCGTCGGCAACGGTGATCTCAATGCGTTTGCCGCATCCCATGATGAATTCGTCGATGCTGTTGTCAACGATCTCTTTGAGCAGGACGTAGATACCGTCATCCGGATGCGTACCGTCGCCCATGCGTCCGATATACATACCGGGACGGCGGCGGATATGCTCCAGAGACTCCAGCGTCTTGATCGAGTTTTCATCATATACCGGTGCAGCCATTGTAAAACCAACAGACCTTTCAAAAAATTTATTTACAATACATCTCTAAAATATATCACAAATCAGCCTTGTTTTCAAATTTTTATTGAAAAAAACGGATCAGTGAGTTATATTATCCGGCAAAGTTATCAACCATGGGAGGGTTATTATGTTTTTTGATCCGGTATATTTTCTTTTTGCGCTGCCCGGACTGCTGCTGGCTCTGTGGGCATCCGGCAAGACCAAATTCACCTTTGAGCGTTATTCGCGCACAGCATCCCGTTCCGGCATGACCGGAGCGCAGGCGGCGGCGCGGTTGTTGAGTTCCGCCGGAGTTTCCGGGGTCAGGATCGAGCCGGTGGATGGATTTCTTTCAGATCATTACGATCCGTCCTCACGGACACTGCGTCTGTCGGAATCGGTTTACAACTCCAGCAGTCTTTCGGCGATAGGAGTCGCCTGCCACGAAGCGGGACATGCCATTCAGCATGCGACCAATTACGGACCGCTGGGATTGAGAAGTTCTCTGGTTCCGGTCATCAATCTCACCAGTCCGGCATCGTATATCCTCATACTCGCCGGAGCTTTATTGAGTGCGCCGGGATTGATCAAGATCGGTATCCTCTGTTTTGCAGTAGCGGTGCTGTTCGCTCTGGTGACTCTGCCGGTGGAATACAATGCAAGTGCCAGAGCCAAAGCCCTTATGGTGCAGTGCGGAATAGTTTCACCCTCCGAAGCGAAGTCTGCCGGAGATGTGCTCAATGCGGCATTTCTCACCTATGTGGCATCGGCGGTATCGTCACTGCTTACGCTTCTCTACTACGTCTGGCGTTTTTCCTCCGACCGGGATTAAGTCCGTGACCGGCGCAGGAAGTCTGCCTGCGTTTCACCCCCGGGATTTGCTCTGCCTGGTGCGTCTGCCGCCGGAAATTATCCGGATCTCCTTGCAGAAGTCTTCACCGAAACTTTCACGGATCTTGGCATGTATCAATTCGATACTGGGATTTATCATGCTCAATAATCCGCTGTGGGGGATCGTAAGCGTAAGAACACCGTCGCGGATACCGGCAGGGGTCAGATATTTTTCCAGAGCCTCTCCGCAATAATTGCGCCAGTTCTGAGTCAAACGCACATAGCAGGCGATCTCATCGTTGCCGAAGTCACCGATCAGGCGGTCGAGAGCATCTGAAAGCGGTTCGCCGGCATCGGTATGCGCCGCCATTTCGGTACCGGCAAATTCTTCACCGTACCAGTCTTCGAGCAGTCCGTAACGGACCGCTCGTGCTTTCAGGTCGCGGCTTTTGAGTCGGTGATCCGGCATCAGATATTGACCTCCACTCCGATCATATAAACCGGCAGCAGCAGGGTGTGGATGACCAGTTTGCAGGGGGCGATACAGCCTTTGATGGAGTAAACCAGTCCGGAACGGAAACCTCCGAAGGGATAACCGAAAGTCATTTTTCCCAGTCCGTACGGCAGATATAATATTTCAAAAACATCTTTTCCCATTTTGAACACTCCGGTACCGGTGTTTTTCACTGCGCGTATCAGATACGGAGAGGCGGCTTTTGCCACACGCACCGCCACCGGCGCAAGAATGGCGATCGTCACAGGATCGATCGCTTTGACCTGTGCCGGCATACAGAAAATCAGAACAGCCGTCAGCAGGATTATTTTCAGTCCACGGTGCATAGTGCCGCCTATTTTATTTTGCGGGAAATATCCCGGATCTTTTCAAAATGTTTACGGACGGCTTCCGCCATTTTCTTCTGCTTGCCGGTCAGCAGTTTTTCCGCCTTTTCAGCTTCAGGAACGGCAAGATCGGGACGTCCGCAGTAATGCAGTATCCGTGCGTATGACAGATGCGCCAGTCCCTCTTCGCTGCGGGTGCTGAATTTTTTTGCCGCCGCGGCAGTGCCGGCAAGCAGATATACTCCTTCAGGATTCATAACGTCAAGAGAACGCGCCATCTCTTTTTTGACTTCGCCCATGAGCACGTCAGGCTTACCGGCAAAACGTTCAGCCATCTGGCGGAACACCGGCATTTCCGGAAGTTCAGGCATCGCCTGACGCTGAAGACGCAGTTTGAAATCATAAAGATGAAATTCTTCCGGAGCCGCATTGATCGCTTTTTCCACCTCGGCAAGTGCAGCTTTGGGTTGTTTCAGTCTGCGCCACAGCAGATTACACTTGAGTCCGAGCAGTTCGGCATTGGCTGGATCGAATTTCTGTTCCTGACTTATGAGATTGACCGCTTCAAGATATTTTTTATTTTTCATAAGCGGAGTAAGTTTCTGCGTGAATGCCTCACGCCGTGCGGCATCTGCCACTTTGTATCTGCCGCTTTTGAGTTCACGGATAAGTGCCGGCAGCAGATTGACTTCCCCGCGCCACGCAAGTTCCTGCTTTTCCGTGATGACCGCCCAGAAGGGAACTCTGGCGAAATCACCGCCAAGCTGTTTGAACAGTCCGGATTTGAGATCGAAAGCGACCGGCAGTTTGAGATTTTTCCAGCCGGGAACATTTGCCGCATTTTTCGGCAGACCGTTGGCGACCAGGAAGATACCGACGTTGTCCTTTTTCAGCCGGACAGCCATTTTTTCCACCGTTCTCAAGGTTCCCGGATCCGGCTCTGCGGTCGTAACGAACAGCACGGCGATGATTTTTTTGCCCAGCCAGTCTTTAAGCGGAACAGATTTATTCTGATACCAGACATCGAACGCCAGCTTTTCCACTTTTCCGCCGACCGGGACCGGTGAGGCTGCACAGAATTCTGCTGCCAGCAGTATGACAGATAATGCAACAAATAATCTTTTCATTTTTTCCTCATGGTTTTAAGCCACGCAAAAATAAGTTCAGTAAACACCATAAGTACACCTGCGATGACCAGCGGCCATCCGGGAAGACCGGTGAGAAGGGCGATCACTCCGCTGGTGGCAAGTACAGCTGCACACAGGAACAGCGTGATCCGGAACATCCAGATGCAGATTTTGGCAAGGAAACCTGAAAGTTTTTCACCGGAAACCGTTTCGTGACGGCTCACCGGACGGCGCATGGCGGAGTAGACCATTCCGGCAGTGAGAGCTTCAAAGGAAACTCCGGCTGCTCCGGCGGATTTCGGGACCAGACTGGTCGCAGTGCATCCCGGCAGCGCGTTGCCTTCAAGGATATAAGGCACGTTATCTTCACCGATGATAAAATCGACGCGCACCAGATCGCGGCAACCGGTAATGAAATAAAACTCTTCAGCCAGCTGACGGGCGCGGGCAACCGCCTCCGCACCGGCAGATACCGGCGGACAGAAGTATTCAGTATGCCCGTCTTTGTAGACATACTTCGCATCGTAGTCGTAAAATCCCTTGGGACTGCGGATCTCTATGGCATCGAATGCCTTGCCGCCAATGACCGGAATGGAGATCTCCACGCCTTTGATGAAAGACTCCGCCAGCAGGACATCCGTCATGGCGAACTCCTCTTTCAGCGCATTTTCCCACTCATCTTCGCGATCGACCTTGATGATGCCTACGGTTGAACCCTCACAGGGGACTTTGAGGATGACCGGCAGACCGAGTTCAGCAGGAAAAGCGCAGTCATCACGGGTGATGATCTTCCATTTTGCTGTGGGCATACGGGTCTTGTCGAGCAGTTTCTTGGTGATGATCTTATCCATAACTGCGGCGCATCCGGCAGAACCGGAACAGGCGAAACGCAGGGAATTTTCCTCAAGCAGTTTCTGCAGTCTGCCATCCTCACCGAAGCCGCCGTGGAGTACCGGATAGATCACATCGCAGCGTTTCATGGAATCTGTTACCGCACACTGCTTTATATCAGAAAGTTCCACGTCGAAACCACCGTTTTCCAGAGCTTTGGCAACTGCCGCTCCACTGCGGAGCGAGACTTCGCGTTCACTGCTTGCGCCGCCGTAAAGTACATTCACCCGGATCGCCGGAACTTCACGGTAAAGCGTCTCTTCAAAAGCGGGATCGAGCGGGATCTGTTCAAGTTTGAGGAAAAATCCCGAACGGTCACTGACCGCGCGGCGGATGAATATCAGCAGTTTCAGATAATCTCCGGCGGTTGCCCTGCCGGTCAGATTGACCATGTAATTGGCATGTTTTTCGCTGATCTGCATATCTTCACAGCGCACACCTTTGAGTCCGCACTGATCTATGAGTTTACCGGCAGGTTCCATTTCAGACACGTTGCGGAAAGCGCATCCGGCAGTGCGTCCGCCGGGTTCGCGCTGACGGCGGGACTCCAGTACTTCCGCCATGATCTTCTGTTCAGCTTCAGGAGTTGAACCTGTGAGTTCCAGAGTGATCTCAGTCACCACGGCTCCGGCAGGAACTGCACCCCTGCGGTATGCCCACTTTAAATCGTTTCCGGAAAGAGTAAATTCAGTACCGTCGGCATGAAATCCTGAAATTGACCGCACACAGTCACCGATGCATGCTCCGTTGGCTCCGGCGTTCATTCTTACTGCGCCGCCGGCAGTTCCCGGAATTCCGGCGAGCGGAGAAAGTCCGGCACAGCCGTTTGCCGCAGCGGTCCTCACCAGTTCCGGCAGAAAAGCTCCGGCGCCGCAGACGAAAGACGTACCCTCTTTGCGGATGAAATCAAAGTTTTCTCCGCGCAGACGGATACCGACACCGTTATACGGTCCATCCATACCTATGATATTGCTGCCGCCGCCGAATACAAAAAACGGTATATTTCCGGAGTTGAGCAGTTTGAGCAGTCTCTGGAGCTGCCGGTCATCAGCCGGTTCCGCCATGAGCGGAAGAACGGTTCCGACTCCGAGCGTGGTCAATTCGCGGTAAGGCAGATCCTCACGCAGACAAAGCTCCGGAAAAACGGCAGATATTCGTTTTTTCAAACTGGCCATTTTCAGTGTTTTCCTCCGTTTTCCCCGTATACTTTTCCGGGATCGAACACCTTTTCCTCATCGACGGAAACGGTACCATCGGCGGAAATGTGAGTAAAAAAGCAGCTGCGGTGTCCGGTATGGCAGGCGGCGCCGCCGATCTGTTCGATCCTGAAAATCACTGTATCGCAGTCGCAATCAACGGAGATACCTTTGATGAGCTGGATATTTCCGCTGCTTTCGCCCTTGCGCCACAATTTGCTGCGGCTGCGGGAGTAATAGACAGCATGACCGGTCGCAAGAGTTTCGTTCCATGCCTCTTCGTTGATATAGGCAAGCATCAGGACCTCTCCGGTAAGATGATCCTGGGCGATCGCCGGGATCAGACCGCCGCTTTTGGCAAAATCAAGCTTTATCATAAATTTCAGTTCCACTTCCAGAGGATAAATCCCTCTTTTTTCTCAAATCCGAGTTTTGAATAAAACTTTTCTGTTCCGGGTTCTCCGGCGAGAGCGATCCAATCCACACCGCGTTTTTCAAGTTCTTCAACCAGAAACATCACCAGTTTTCCGCCGATGCCCCTGCCGCGGAACTCCGGAGTCACCACCACATCCTGTATATAGGCATCGGAAACGCCGTCGGAAAGCACTCTGCCCATGCCGATGAGCCTGCCGTTTTCAAAAGCACCTGCGGCAAGGAACGAACCGGCAAGGGCGGAATTTATAAAACTGAAATCATCATCGGCAGAGATCCACGCCGCATCCGCATACATTCTGCCTGCGGCACTTAAATCTTCACTGTCAAGATGAGAGATCAGCTTTATCTGCATCAGGACGCCCGTTCTTCCGCCTTGTGTTTGGCGATCTTGCACCGTGCCACGGCACTGGTATTCATATCGCCGAGGAAGATCCCGATCTTGCGGATATTCTCTTTGCATTCCGGGATCTTGACTTTTTCAAACAGATTGACTCTCTGGCTGGTGGTACGCAGTTCCGCCGACAGCAGATCATACTGTTCCTGAAGCACTTTATATGCTTCGCGCAGAGAGGCGGCACTTTTCAGAGCGGAAACGGCATCATCCACGAACCAGTCGGTCTCCATGAGGTCGATTTGAGCAGTAGCAAACTCCACGTGATCGAAAGTCGGGATATTGATACCGGCGATATTGGCGGTACCGGTGATGACCTCTTTGATGACCACGTTGGAGGAGACCAGTTCCGAGGTATTGTCATCACCGAAAAAGGCGATGCACACCTCAAGGGACTTCTGCAGTTCCTTCTGGGCTTCAAGATTGGCTTCCAGAGCATCGGCACTCTGACGGACCTCCAGCTGAAGCTGCTGTTTTTTCAGCTGGAGCGTAGGCAGAAAACGCTCAAACTGTTTTTTATTATCCTGCTGATTTTTCAGCTCGGTTTTGGTGAATTTCAGCTTTGCCATGATCAGTTGCCCGGCCAGTATTCTTCGAGAAGATCGGTTTTGATGCCCACTTCAGTTCTGTCGAAACAGTCGGCGAGGATCTTCCAGCCGAGATCCAGCCCGGCTTCAAGCGGGATATTGACCGAAAGCGACATCATTTCAGCTTCAAACCGCGCTCCGTACTTGAGCAGTTTGTTATCCCACGCCGACATCTTGAATCCCATGGATTGTTTTTCAAGGGTGCTCTTGTAGTCGGAGTAGAGACGGATCATGGCATCCATGATCGCGCGGTGGTCCGGACGGGTCCTGCCGTTGACCTGCTGTTTGAGACGCGAGAGCGAACCGAAGGGTTCGATACGTCCGTTACGCAGATAGAACTGCCCCTCGGTGATGTATCCGGTGTTGTCCGGGACCGGATGGGTCACATCATCTCCGGGCATGGTGGTGACCGCCAGAATGGTGATGGAACCGGCTCCGTCGAAGTCCACAGCCTTTTCGTAACGTGAAGCAAGCTGACTGTAAAGGTCGCCCGGATATCCGCGGTTGGAGGGGATCTGTTCCATGGTGATGGAGATCTCTTTGAGTGCGTCTGAAAAGTTGGTCATATCAGTGAGCAGACACAGCACCCGTTTGCCGCGCAGAGCGTATGCTTCTGCGACTGCAAGGGAGAGATCGGGAACCATGAGGCACTCCACCACCGGATCGGCGGCGGTGTGGATGAACATCACGGTACGGGAGAGCGCACCCTGTTCGTCAAGTGTGCGCTTGAAAATCAGATAATCATCGTATTTGAGTCCCATACCTCCGAGCACGATCACATCGACCTCCGCCTGCAGAGCGATACGCGCCAGCAGTTCGTTGTAGGGTTCACCGGCGACGGAGAAGATCGGCAGCTTCTGGGATTCGACCAGAGTGTTGAACAGATCGATCATCGGGATATTGGTACGGATCATGTTGCGCGGAATGACACGCTTTGCCGGATTGACCGAGGGTTTGCCGATCTCGACCAGTTCGCTGTTGACATCCGGACGGTTGTCGCGCGGCACGCCTCTGCCGTTGAACACCCTGCCCAGCAGGTCATCGGAACCGGATATCTGCATCTCGTGACCGAGAAAACGCACCTGGTCACCGGTGCTGATGCCGCGGCTTCCGGCAAAGACCTGAAGCGATACTTTGCTGCCGTCCAGACGGATCACCTGGGCGAGGGAAACGCCGCGGGAGCTTTCCACTTCGGCAAGTTCATTGTAAGCCACGTCATCGGCTTCAACGGTGATGACGTTACCGGCGATATGACTGATCCTGTGATAAACTTTACGCATTATTTCACCTCCGCACCGACACCGGCAAGTTTGCTGTCGATGGCGTTTTCCTGTTGTTTGAATTCCGCATCACTCTGTGCGATATAGTTCCAGTCAAGGAAGAGCTGGCGCAGTTCGAGGAACCAGCGTCTTGCCTCCTCCTTATCGGTGAACGGGAAGCTGCTTTCCAGCACACCGCAGACCTTGTCGAAGACGTAACGCTGACGTTCGGCACTGGTACTGGCATCCACCGGATCAAAGGTGTTCTGCTGAAGGAACACGTAATCGAGGAATTCACTCTTGAGATAGATGATGAAGTCGTCGATACTGGTACCCTCTTCTCCGATGACCTTCATCATCTGGTTGACTTCACTGCCGCGCGAAAGGATATTGCGGGCGAGAGAGAGTTTGCCGGCATCGACCAGACTGTGGTACTTGCTCCAGCTGTCCAGCGGATGGATCGCAGGATAGCGGCGGGCATCGGAGCGTTCGCGGGAAAGTCCGAGAAATGCGCCGACCACCTTGAGTGTCGCCTGGGTAACAGGCTCCTCGAAGTTTCCTCCGGCGGGACTTACTGCGCCGCCGATAGTCACGGAGCCGAGTTCACCGGTACGCAGTTTCACCAGACCGGCGCGTTCGTAGAAGTCGGAAATGCGTGACTCAAGGTACGCGGGGAAGGATTCTTCACCCGGGATCTCCTCCAGACGGCCGGACATTTCGCGCAGAGCCTGCGCCCAGCGGCTGGTGGAGTCGGCAAGCAGCAGAGTATTGAGTCCCATCTGGCGGTAATATTCCGCGAGGGTGACGGCGGTGTAGACACTGGCTTCACGGGCGGCTACCGGCATACTTGAGGTGTTGCAGATGATGATCGAGCGGTCCATGAGGGACCTTCCGGTGCGGGGATCCTCAAGTTCGGGATATTCGCGCAATATTTCCACCACCTCACCTGCACGTTCACCGCAGGCGGCGACCACCACCACATCGGCTTCGGCATAGCGGCTTATGGAGTGCTGAAGCACGGTCTTGCCTGCGCCGAACGGTCCGGGAGTACAGAATGTTCCGCCGACCGCCACCGGAAAGAAGGTGTCGATGGTGCGCATCTGGGTGACCATGGTCTTTTCGGGCAGGAGTTTTTCGGCGTAATCCGGGATCGGGATCTTGACCGGCCAGTACTGGGTCATGGTGACGTTGCGCTTCGCTCCCTGTTCATCGACTGCGACTGCGACAACGTCATCAATGGTGTACTCACCTGCGGGGGCAACGGATTCCAGAGTCCAGGTGCCGCGCCATGAGAAGGGGATCATGATATAATGTTTGACGGTTCCTTCCGGAACGCTGCCGATACGGTCACCGGCAATGACCCGGTCTCCGGCGGAGGCGGAGGGGGTGAACTGCCATTTGGCTTCACGGTCGAGGGCGCGCAGATAGACTCCGCGCTGAAGGAAGAAGCCGGAGTGTTCCGCCAGGAGTTTGAGCGGATTCTGCAATCCGTCATAGACCTGGGTGAGCAGACCGGGACCAAGTTCGACTGAAAGCAGTTCGCCGGTGAATTCGACTTCGTCGCCGACTTTGAGTCCGTTGGTGCTTTCAAAAACCTGCAGGTCGGCCACGTCTCCGCGCACCCGGATGACTTCGCATTTGAGTCTGGCATCACCGACACGGGCGTAAGCCACCTCGTTCTGCATGACCCGGCTGGAATATTTCACGGTGATGAGATTGCCGTTCACGCCGACGATCTTTTCTTTTGCGGTATTGTTCTCTGTCATGATGGATTATGACTCCTTTATGGATTTGCCGGAACTGCTGATGATCTTATCCAGTGCGGCAGTAAAATTAAGCGTTCCCGTTTCGGTACGGAAATCTGCGTATTTATTCACGATGACAAGTTTTGTGCGGTAGATGCACAGGGCATCGAAATCAAAATCGTGTTCCAGTGCAAGTTCATCCAGTCTTGCCCAGCGCAGGCGGTCGATCATATATTCACGTTCCAGCGGATTGCTGCAGCTTGCCGCCTGCATCAGACCGTGATCGACTTCGCTGTAATACTCTTCAGGATCTCTGCCGGAAAACTGGATACCGGCGCGGTCGGCGCGTTTCTGCGCTATGCGTGTGCGCAGATATTCCTCGAAACGCGCCATTTCGCGGTATACCCGGCAGGTATCCGGAAAATTTTTTCCGCCGGAGCAGGAACAGAGTTTTTCCAGCTCTTTTGCGCCGAGATACTCCTGCATCATCTTATCGAATTCCGCAGTGGAAAACTCTGCAGCAGTACCGATCTCAAGCGTGGGGAGCGAGGCGATCAGAAAGTAATACATCATTTTCAGTTGTTTTCCAGTATGCGGGCAAGTTTTTCACCGGCATATTTACCTACCAGTCCGGTGACGGCTTCGGTGGAAAAGTCGAAAAACACCTCATCATCTTTGAAACTTATCTGCATACCGCCCTTGACGCAGCTGTCGGCAAACACCTGCGGAGCTGTTTTGAAACTGCTGCAGAGAGTATCTTTCAAGACCTGTTCCAGAGCTTCGGCATCGCGTCCGGAGCTGAGGATGGTGATCTTTGCCTCGGGATCACCGGCAAAATCCTTTGCCAGATCCCGGATGATCTCCGCCATGAATTCCGGAGTCATCGCGGCTTTGGCGGAGGCGGAGACCGCATTTTTCAGACGTGTTTCCAGTTCAGCTTTGAGTTTCAGCACGATGTCGCGCGCCGCCTGACGGATGCTGTTTTCAGCGCGGGAGCGGAGAGACTGTGCTTCAGCTTCGGCGGCTTCGCGCAGTTTCTTTGCTTCAGCTTCAGCAGTTTTGACGATATCGGCGGCATCTTCCTGTGCCTTGCGGATGATCTCATCGCGCTGTGCTTCGGCTTTTTCTATTCCGTCGGTACGGATCTTTTCCAGAAGACTCTGCAGTTCCTCAGCCATAATCAACCTCATGTTTTTCAGCCCTCTGCGTTTGATTTCCGCAGAGAAAAGCTGTTTATTATCTCAATAAAATGCTGTTATAATAAAGTAATGTCAAATGCGTTTTTTTTCAAGCCTTTTTGCGGTAATTTTCCTTCAAAAAAAACCAAACAGAAACCGCCGGAAAAGCGGTTTGATCTTTTTCCGTCACTGAAAAAAATTTTTTGGATGGACCTCTATGGACAGGAGTGGACAAAATGGACGGTGTTCATAAACAGTATTTCAGAAGTCCATGCTGTCCATACAGTCCGGCAGTGTTCATGCAAAAGCAGGTGTTTTTTCTGCTGAAATCACTTCCAGTTATCAAGTTTCAAATCCCTGATGCGGCTGAAGTGTTCTGTATTATTGGTGACCAGAACGGCTTTACGGGCAAGTGCAGATGCCGCGATCAGCATATCCATATTCCCGATCGGAGTACCGGATGTTTCAAGTTCTGCACGCAACTTGGCGTATGCCTTGGCAGCCTCTTCATCCCAGGAGACAATTTCAACCAGATCGCAAAAAGATTTGACTTTTTGAGTCAACTGTTTATTGTTGCGTTTCTTTGCCCCGTATTGCAATTCTGCGGCAGTGATGCTGGAAATGGCACAACTGTCGTACAGTTCGGCAAATTTTCCGGTAACGCTCTCATGATCCCCCCTTATCAAATATGAGGAAATATCTGTATCAAGAATATACTGTGCCATCAGAAGAGATCCCTCTTTTGGACTTGTTGTGCCGTCTCCCGCTCCACGGAAAAATCCGGATATCCGGGCAGAGCCAGAAACGCTTCCAAAGCACTCTTTTTAGAGATGGGGGAGAGTATCACGTTATTACCCTCTTTACGGATAGCGACCTCTGTTCCGGAAAAACGGAAACGTTTGGGCAATCTGATTGCCTGCGACCGCCCGGTTTTGAAAATTTTTGCAGTTTCCACGATATACCTCCCTGCTGTCTGATAGCTATCTTTAATATATATCATTTTATCAAATAATCAAGTACCGCAATAAAAAAGAGGTAATTTCAAAAGCCATTCAAACCAAACAGAAACCGCCGGAAAAGCGGTTTTATCTTTTCCGGCGGCTCCTGCTGTGAATCAAGGCAGTTTTATTATTTTGAGAACGCTCCCGGCCAGTATTTGATTTTATCCAATTTGCCCCAGAATGCACTCCGCTCCCTGCCGTTGCTATCGGTGGTCGCCGGATACATTGTTCCGGCTGAACTTACGGGAACTTCTGTTTTCAATCTGGTTTCCACATGACCGTCGGCAAACAGATAATTTGCTTTGCCGCCATGACGGATCATGCCATCAAGAATTCTGCCGGAGTTATATGTACATGTATAGATCGTTTTGCCAGTATCGAAGTCGCGGATCCAAATTTTTTCACCAACCTGCATGACCTTTGATACAAAGCTTTTGTACTGTGTGAGTTTCCGGGCTCTGGCGGCTGCCTTGGCTTTATCTTCTTCTGCGGGATTCAAATAACTGCTCCATGAACCGACAAATTCGCTCATTCCGTAATGGCTGGAACCTCCGGAAGTAGATGACGTTTCAGTACGCGGTCCCTCAGTTTCACTCGGACAGGCGAATATTCCGACTGGATACTTCACACCCGTAGTACCTGACACCGTTGTCACAGGATTGGCATAGTTTCCCGCACCGATATACCCTCTGATTATCATCATCAACAACCAACGATGCGATGAGGACGCATTGAAAAGAGGACATCCGGGAACTATATAATCCTCAAAATCACCCGAGTAACTGGCGAACGCCAAACCGATCTGTTTGAGATTGTTCTGACATTTTGCCATCCTGCCGCGCTCACGCGCCTGCTGTAAAGCCGGCAACAGCATCGCCGCAAGTATAGCAATAATTGCAATAACTACGAGGAGTTCTATAAGGGTGAAGCTGCGCTTCACCCGCCCATGGGCGGATATCGAAAAACTCTGTTTTTCTGCAAATTCACGACGGTGGATCATCATAAACAGTTTTCCTTTCGGGTTTGAAAATTAAATATTCCTTAAAAACTCCAATGCACGGCGGACCGCTTCATCCGCCTTGTATTTCATACTTTCGTACTCGATATTAATATATCCTTTATAATCAAGCTCTTTGAGTGTTTTAAAAACTGCCGCCGACGGTACGTCTCCCTCGCCGACAAGAGCCGCAGTTCCGAACTTGCCGTTGCGCATTTTTATTGTACCGGAATCATCGCAGAAATCCCAGTCCTTGAAGTGGACGTGCGCCACATCTTTGAAACACTTTTTCAGACTTTTCACCGGATCTTCACCGGTGGCAGCGTTGCCGTCATCGTAGGTAAGTTTCAAATACGGGACCTGCTTTTTTGCTTCATAAAAATCCGCCGCAGTCACGAATGCACTGGCAGCTCCGGGGAAGTTTTCCACCGTAAAGATCAAACCGCGCGCTTCGGCAAGCGGAGCTATCTGCGCCAGCACCTCGCACCAGCGTTTGCGGTTTTCTGCCGGATCAGTAATTTCAGGGAACGGAGCGGGAGGTATCATCACCACCGGTGCGCCCAGCACGCAGGCTGCATCAAGAGAACGCTCCGCAGTGCCGATAAAAGTCGGTTCCGCTTTGTCGCGCAGAAAAAAGGTGTGCGCGACGACCGGAAGTCCGGCGTCATCGCTCAACTTTTTAAGCTCTTTGGGATCTCTGTTGTAAGTGGTCACCCAGTCGATACCATCCATTTTGAGGTCGGAAGCGATCTTCACACACTCTTCGACAGTATAGGTCTTCTGCCGCATGACGGTGTAGGTCATCATCGAAAATTTCATTTTTTCATCTCCTTGAGCATCTCCAGAGTATGCTCCACCAGCTGCTGGCCGCCCTCCGGAGAGACGCTGTTGCAGTACGGTGAGGCACTGTATCCCTTGTTTTTGATGGCTCGCTCCGTAGCAAGATAGTTTCCGCCGGAGTTTTCATCACCGACAAGCTGGATGATAAAGGTCTGAATAAACGGACTGCGTCCCTGGATACGGTGCATGAAGTCGATGAAAAGTTCAAATCTGCTGGTACAGAAAGCAACATCACCGATGCGGACAGCATGGATCTGTGCCTTATGTGTTTTTACTTTATCCTGATTTTCAAAACGGTCGATCACACCTTTGGTCCGACTTCTCACCATGGCAAGTTTGGAGTTTTTGATGACCATGTTGATCGGATCGCCCTCTGTGATGAATTTCTGTTCACAGAACTTTTTATAGTTTTCACGTTCTTCAGCAGCGACTTCGGCAGGGAACATCCTGGCGGCAAGCTCCACCGTGCGGATCTCGTGTTTAAGCACCGGATCTGAACATTTGTCTTTTTCCGCCCAGCTCAAAACTTCATCAAATGCCGTAACGATACGGCTGGCGATGTCTTCGGCACGCATGAATTCCACGACTTCCTTGATATCAGGTACAGCACCGGGCTGCCGTCCGGGAGCAGGGATCGGAGATTTCATATATGCCTCTATTTTATCTTTATATTTCAAGGCATAACGGCGTTTTTCCGCCTCAAGGTAGTGGAGCTGGCGCGGAGAAAGGTCTCCGGCTGCCGCAGCTTGAGCGATAACTCCGATATCTCCGTATTTTTCCGCAAGTTTTTCACGGACGTTGTGCCAGAAACTTGCATGCAGCACCCAGACGTTCTCACCGGTCTGTGACGGACAGGGAACATTTATCACGGCTCCGGTGAGTTTGTCATTTTCATCAAATGTGTAAAGCAGATTGATGAAAGCATCCATTCCGGCTTCGTAACCGTCAAACATCGGATCATCGGTCCTGCCGTACATTTTGGCATGTCCGTTCACCGCAACTCCCGGATTGTTTCCGGCACGTTTGCCGATATCATCAAGATAGACGACACGGCGGCTGTGACCGGTCACGGCAAATCCGTAACCGTAGGCGATCTTTCCCGGTTTACGGTTTTCCCACGCCTGTTTCACCGCATCAACGATCTGACGCGCAAGGTAAGCACGCATTTCGCTGCCGTGGAGGATCCCGGTATCACCGGGAAACTCCGGAAGATCACGGTCTCCCGGTCCGGCGTGGGTGTGAGTTGCGTTTATAACGATCTTTTCAGCCGGAAAATCTTTTATCTCTTTTGCGGCAAGCTCGCGCACCCGTCTGACAAGATCAGGTCTGATACTCACCATGTCAACAGAAACAAATACCGCAGCATCGCCGTTGTTTTCCAGCGCAAGCGCACTTGCGATCACCGGAGTATAAATTCCGAGTGAGAAACGTGCCGCCATCTGTCCGGGAATGAAAACATTACCTTCTCTTGCGATCGAACGTTTTCCCCAACCGATTTTTATCATTTTGTCATCACTCCCTGATTTTTCTGTTCTGCCGCAAACGCATCCGGAAACAGTAAGCAGCAAACCCAGGACTGCCAGTACTCCGAAGTACCTCATTTTTTGCATTTTTTGCGATCTCCGATGATCTTTTCGATGCGTTCAACATCGATCTGATCGAGGTTCTCAAACACCTTTCTGATACCGGCACATGCCTGTTCTGCGATATCCAGTCCGTTGGGAGCGCGCAGGGTCTGGACGATGGAAATGTGTTTGCGGCTGTATTCAAGAGCATTGGGGAACTTTTCAAGAGAATAATCCACACCCTCATCCGCACCCGGAATACTCCAGGGATAGCCCATACCATAGGCGTTTTTCGCAGTGAACACGGTCATTTCAGGCAGAATGAAACGCTGCCAGACATTGGCTTTGATACCCTCATCGCGCAATACAGCGGCAACCGCATCACGGAATCTCACCTGCTGCTTCGGATCGGTGATGCCGAGTCTGGCAAAGTCGATACGCAGGTTGAAGTTGTACCAGTTGTGAGTGGCGTATTCCGGCTCATAGGGCAGCAGCAGACCGGGAGTTCCGGCGAGATTTTTCAGCAGGTAATTGCCGTTATCACGCAGGGTGTTGTAATAATAGTCATATTTGGTGAGCTGTGCGCGTCCGAAAGCAGCGGTGATTTCGTTGTTGCGGTACATCCAGCCCAGAGCGTAGGCGTGATAGTTGCGGTCCTCTTCCGGACGGGAGGTCTCACCGAAGCTCCACAGTTTCGCCGCATTCTTGTAGATCTCCTCATTATCGGTGACGAACATGCCGCCTTCACCGCAGGAGAGACACTTGTTCTGGTTGAAGCTGGACGCTGCGCAGTCGCCCAGAGTACCGGCTTTGCGGCCCTTGTAGAGGGCTCCGTGTGCCTGGCAGGCATCTTCGATGACTTTAAGATTGTGCTTTTTGGCGATGGCATTGATCTTATCCATATCATCGCACAGTCCGTGCAGCTGGACCACGATGATCGCCTTGGTGCGCGGAGTGATCGCTGCTTCGATCTTATCCGGATCCATCAGGAAGGTCTCGGGATCGATATCCACAAAGATCGGAATAGCATCATGGTGCAGGATACAGGTGGCACTGGAACTCCAGCTGTATGCGGTCACCAGAACATGATCTCCGGCTCCGATGCCGCAGCCGACCAGACACATGTGCAGCGCAGCGGTTCCGGAGTTGGTGAAAAGAGCATACTCATTGCCGTTCCATTCGCGGAACTCCTTTTCAAACGCAAGGTTGTGAACCCCTCTGGCATGGTTGGTAGCATGAAGTGCGCTCAAAACCATTTCTTCATCGATCTTATCGACCGGAGGCCAGGGTTTTACTTTGGTTGTATCAACTGCCGGTTTACCACCATAGATTGCGAATGTTTCTGCCATTTTTTTATCCTTTCTGTAAATTGGTGTTGTAAGATCTCACTGTATATTATATCTGTATCTGGCGTCATGTGCAACAATCATCAATAGAACTATTTTGACAATAATAGTAATTTTTTTGTATTTGCATTTGAAACTGCAATAAAACGGTGATATTTTTATCTTCAAAGGCATTCAGATGTTTTCAAGAGGAAGCAACATGCAGGATTTTGAAGAAAAAATGTTGACAAATGCTCCGGTGGTTTCGAGATTTTTCGTTGCGGATTATCAAACCGTCTATGCCCGGCGCGATCATGCCAATCCCAGCCATGAACTGATCTATATCCTTGACGGAAATATAACTCTTCATATGGATAAAAATCTGATATTCAATGCAGTTCCCGGCAGTCTGCTGCTTATTCCCGCCAATGTGCTGCACCGTGATGAATTTACTCCGCGGCACGGATTGAGGGTGTTGTGTATACATTTTACATGGGATGCACCGGAGTTTTTCAGCGCAGTGAACAATTTCCAACTGCTGCATCTTGATTACGAAGCACGCAGTGAGCTTCAGCGCAGACTTGAATTCATGCGTCTGCACTGGGATGATTCCCCTGCCGGGGTTTTTCACACCACGTTCCAGCTGCACAATATCCTGCTTCTGCTCTACTCCGGAGTGACAAATGCCAGACAGCAGGAGAACCGGAAAGATATACCGGTCAGGACCGGTATGCACCTTGCCATGCAGTTCATCAACCGGAATTACGCCTCACAGATCACCTTGTCGGATGTTGCTGAACACGTCGGAATGAATGCCTCGTATTTTTCCAAACTTTTCGCCCGTGAATTCGGCATAAATTATTCAGCATACCTGACCGCAACCAGACTGAAATACGCAAAACACATGCTGCTCAACACCTCAAAACAGGTTGCAGAGATCGCAAATTCATGCGGTTTTTCCTCCAGCGGATATTTTATAAAAGTATTCAGCAGACACTACGGTATGACTCCGAAAGCATATATCGCACAAGCAGCAAAAGCAAACCGGAAATGACCGGTCGTACGGCACATGCGGTATGACAGCTGTAGTGTGACCGGCAGAGTCGGGGCGGCGGTTTGATGAGAGTTATGGGAATAATGGGAACTATGAGATTTATGAGATCTCTGCGCCGCCGAAATTAGCCGTGCGGGTAAAAACAAGCGCAGTCAGTACCCGTGGGTAAAATATCGC
>JAZSGR010000113.1:0-9127 GCA_045532825.1 Victivallaceae bacterium
ATTCTGTTTATTGTTTCCATCATCCTGATCCTGTTTGGGATGACCTTGCTGATGAGCAATCCGTCAAAAAGTGAATGTTCATCCGGCCGCCCGGAACAAAACTGAAAAAACAACAGCGATACTGTTGACGGAGATTTGTGAAGATCTCTTCTTCCGGAAATAAGGCCTGCGTCCACTTTCTCTCATACTGCAGGCGGGAGAGGACAGCTTGAAACCGGCTCAAATGTACCGGTCGGTGTATTCAAGAATGGCCTCCCGGTTTTCCGGTGTGATGCCGTGATCACCGTGACGCAGGTAAAAAGCCACTTCTTTTCCCCGGGGTGGATTTTTTTTGATCGGAAACCGTCTCTACCCTCAAAAATTCGCGGATTACCACAAGATGCTCACGGCCTCCTGTTGTTCGGAAATCATCTCCGAAAGGGGCGGAAAATCAGACAGAGAACGATTTTGAGGCGAACCGTCGATAACGTCCGGGAAATTGCGCACATTTTGAAAAACAAGGCTTGAAAAGAGCCTGTTTCTATGATTGATTATAATAACCACAAAACAAACAATCATAAAAGGAAACAGGCTATGGGAAATGTAACGCAAAAAAAACGAAAAGTCAATCTCCGGAGCGATAAAAATCAACGAAAAAGAGATTGGGGATCACCTGAACCGAACGGTACGTACGGTGGTGTGAGAGGAGGCTGCTCAAATAATGAGCAGCCTCCTGCCAGATCATAGTAATTGGTTACAGATGCGGGGAAATTCCCGTTTTCAGTTCTGTTTTACTGTTTTTTCCGGTTCTTTTGCGGTTTCCGGTACGGCGGCAGCATTTTTTTCTGCCGGCTTTTCTTTGGTTTTTTCACCGGGGATGACCAGCTCCCGCGCGTTGTCGCGGCTGCGGAGCCGGTGAGTCGTGTAGAATACTCTGCCCCAGCCGATTAGTTTTCCCTCTGCAAATACCAGCGGCATGCACTCATCTTCGGTCACCAGTCCATCGACCCAGACCGGTTCGATGAAGTAATACCAGACGTCCGGTTTGCAGAACAGTTCATCATCCAGCGGATCACCCATGACGGCGAGCACTTCGCCCTTGGTCATGCCGATACGGAGATTTTTGGATTTTTCCACATTCGCCTGTGCCTCGCGCCAGGTGCCGCAGCCGGAAAACAATATCCCGGAAACTATGACCGTCAAAAGGATCGCTGAACGCATGATTTTTACTTGCCTTATGCTCTTGTCAATCTTCTGCAACGAATTCATCTTTGCCGGCACCGCATTCCGGACAGCTCCAGGTATCCGGAATATCCTCAAAGGCAGTTCCGGGAGCGACTCCGTTATCCGGATCGCCCACTGCAGGATCATAGACATAACCGCAAACTTCACATACATACTTTTTCATTTTTATTTTTCTCCATTTTTTATTGTTGGTTGATACGTTCAATCAGAAGCGCACCAAGTTTTTTACCGGTTTCGACCATTTTGCAGACATCTTCCGCAGACGGCATGTATTTCACCTGGAACAAGGCTTCAGGCTGCTCGGCACCCATCGCTTCAAGTTCCATAGAGATCTGTTTTGCTCCTTCCCCGCTCCAGCCGTAGGATCCGAAGGCAAATCCGATTTTGTTACGGGGCCGCAGACCTTTGACATAATTCAGCACGTCCGCCATTTTGGGGAACACCTGATTGTTCATGGTCGGCGCACCGAAAGCGATAATGCCGGAACGTGCGACCTCTGTCATCACTGCACTGCGGTCATTGGCATCAAGATCACAGACTTTGACTTTGATCCCGGCTGAACGCAGTCCCTCTGCCAGCGCATTGGCAAGTTTTTCCGTTGCGTGCCACATGGTCGAATAGGCGATGACCGCCCGTTTCTGCGGTTTCTGTTCCGCCGCATCGCGGTAGAGGTCAAGTATCCATGAGAGGTTCTGTCTCCATAGCGGACCGTGATCCGGAGCGATGATCTTTATATCAAGATTCAGACCGGGCAGGGAGTCCAGCAGGGAAATGATCCTCTCTGACTGCAGATTGAGGATGTTGGCAAAATACTTGCGCGCCTCGTAGTCGAGGATGCTTTCATCACATTCATCTGCCCACAGCGGCGATAACGCAAGGTGCATGCCGAAGGCATCCTGTGAAAACAGAATGTTGTCCCGGTCGTAGAAACTTACCATGCTGTCCGGCCAGTGCAGCATTTTGGTATCAACAAAAGCTATGCTGCCTTTACCCAGACTTATGCTGTCACCGGTTTTGACCGTGGTTATATCCTTGATTCCGTAATACGCTCCGAGTGTTTTTGTTCCTGCCATTGAAGCAAAGACCTTTTCCGGCTTTGCCGCATCGATCAGTGCCGGAAGACCGCCTGAATGATCCGGTTCGGAATGGTTGGATATGACATAATCCACCTTTCCCGGATCGATCACAGAAGCGATCCTTGCCAGCATTTCCGGCATGAACGGCGCCTTCACAGCGTCGATGACGGTCACCTTATCATCGATCACCAGAAAGGCGTTGTAGGTTGAACCTCTGCCGGTTTCGTACCCGTGGAAATTACGCACATTCCAATCCCGCGCGCCTACCCACCACACATTGGGTGACACCGGCACGGCATCAAAACATGAATTGCTCATTTATTCTTCCATAATCCGTGTTTGTTGCAATACTCCCTTGCAACGAGATTGCCGCTGTAAGGTATTTCGAAAAATGCTTCGGGAACCTCTCCGGGATGCAGTTTACGGCGCATGCTGACAGTTCCGTCACTTACTTCGATCCAGGTGATGTAGTGATCTTCCGCCATGGGATGGGCGATCTCGCCAACTTTGACCAGAACACCGTTGCCGCTTGCTTCGATGACCGGAACGTGTTTTTCGGTTGCTCCGTCGGAAGTGTTTTCCTTGAGTACCTGCATTTCTTTGCCGCAGCAGGAAAAGCCGCAGCAGCCGGTGCAGGTACAGGGAACGATCACTTCGACCATTGCGCCGCAGGAAGTACAACGACGGATTTCAGTAGTGTTGCTCATAATCGGTTCTCCTAATTTTGTTGTCTGCCGGATACATTATTATATTCCGGCTTTTTTGTGTTGCATTTGTCACATGTTCCGGCAAATTCGATGCTGCAGGAATCACATTCTATCTTCGGCAGAATGGCTGAAATAATCCCGTCGAGAGATTCAAAATCAGTATCCGGAAGATCGGAAACGCATCCGCAGGAGCTGCACCGCTTGTGATAGTGCGGTACGATATTGCCGTCAAAACGTCTGGCTCCGGCTCCGTCCAGAGCAAGGACGATACCGGCATTTGCCAACTGTTCGAGATTACGGTAGACCGTTGCCAGACTCAATCGCGGCATACGACTGCGGAGCATAGCATAAAGTTCATCCGCCGTGGGATGTGATTTGCATGCCCTCAACACTTCAAGTATTGCTTCGCGCTGACTGGAACGGTTCATTTTTCCCTATGTATAAAAGTTATACCGTTTCTCTCACAGAGAGAATATAACTGTTTTTATGTGATTTATCAAGCCGTTTATTGAAAAAATGAAAATAATTCCTGATTTTTTTGATGTCATTGACCGGGAGCAGCATTTAAGAGGTCCATGCTGTCCATACAGTCCACCTGCGTCCATGTGAACGCAGGTGTTTTTCAGTTCAAAGGAGGTTTGATCCAGTTTCTTTTTATGCCAGAGTGACTTTTATTCCGGCAGTTTTGAATTTGTCAACAAGATCCTCATCGATATTGCCGTGAACGATCAATTCACCGTTGCCGGAAATGTTTTCCAAACCGTCTATGCTGCCTGTTTCCAGAACTCCGTTAAGGATCATGGTGTCATCGCCGCCGCCGAAATGCAGCGCGGTATCGTGAGAGAACTCCACAACAGCTTCTTTACTGATGTCAAAAAGATCATCTCCACTGCCGAAATCTGCTGCTGACAATCCGGGAGACAAATAATTACCATCATCACCAATGATGAATTTGTCATTGCCATCGCCGAAGTTTATAAGTTCAGCTTGAAGCTCAATGTCATCAAAGAGCGACAGAGTGTCGTTACCGCTGCCCATATCAATGTATTTGTTTTTCTCTATACCCGGAGAAACCGCAGTTTGGGATTTCTGCAACGTTATGCTGTTATCTCCGGCATTCAAAATACGGCTGAAGGTATTTTCAGCGGTTCCTCCGATAACGATGTTCTGCGAGTCGGAAGCAATACTCTTCTTTTTGGCTTTATCAACAGCGTAAACCTTAAATTCATGAGTTCCCGCTTGGAGTTTTTTGATAGTGATCGAATTGGTCTTGCTCTTGTAAGTTCTGCCGTTTATGACCACTTCGTATTGCGTGACCCCGACATTGTCACTGGCTGCATTCCATGAGAGTTTTACCTCTTTTTCATTTGCGGAAACAACTTTGAGTCCGGTGACTTTTTCCGGAGGAGTTATGTCTTTTATGGTGATTTTTTTCTTTGCCGCTTTGGATTGGTTTCCTGCGGCATCAAAAGCGATCACTTCCACATTGACCTTTTTGCCTGCAAGATTTTCTCCGTGCCAGGTGTAGGAGGTACCTTTGAAATCATCTTCGACGACTTTGCCGTTGACCTTGATGATGTATCCGTCAATGCCTTTGTTGTCGCTGAATTTGCTCATTGAGATCAGGAGGTCATTCTGCTTACCGTTGACCTGGGAAACGGTAATTTTTCCGGCTTTGGGATTTGTACCGTCTGCAACATCAAAGGTGAATGTTTCAGAAGCCGTTTTCAATTTTGCTTTATCAAGAGCATAAACGGTACATGTTGCGGTACCGGCTTTGAGTTTTTTGATGATGATGGAATTGGTCTTACTCTTGTATTTCTTACCGTTCACGACCACTTCGTATTGGGTGACTCCGACATTGTCTTTGGCTGCGTTCCAGGTAATAACAGTGGCTTTTTCTGTTGCGGACTTGACTGTAATTCCTGTGACTTTTTCCGGAGGAGTCATGTCTTTTATGGTGATTTTTTTCTTTGCCGCTTTGGATTGGTTACCCGCGGCATCGAAAGCGATGACTTCCACATTGACCTTACCGGCAAGATTTTCACCGTGCCAGGTGTAGGAGGTACCTTTGAAATCATCTTCGACGACTTTGCCGTTGACCTTGATTATGTATCCGTCAATGCCTTTGTTGTCGCTGAATTTGCTCATTGAGATCAGGAGGTCATTCTGCTTGCCGGAAATCTGGGAAACGGTGATTTTTCCGGCTTTGGGGATTATTGTATCCGGCGGAGTCTTATCAATATTGCTTACCCGGTAAGTTGTGACTTCCGAAACATTACCGGCGGCATCTTTAGCGCGGAAGAATACACTGCCGTTTGCAGTCATGACAACACCGGAAGTGTACGCTTTCCAGTTCTTGTTGTCCAGACTGTATTCTTTTACTGCGGAATCACTACAGAAAGTTGCACTGACTGTTACATTTTGATTTGTAGCTGCTGTAATATTGGCACTTACGATTGGCTTTGCCGGTGCGATCTTGTCGATATTGGTCACTTCGTATTCTGTGATTTCAGAGATGTTGCCGGCGGCATCTTTAGCACGGAAGAAAACTTCACCGTTTGCTGTCATGACGACGCCGGAGGTATACGCTTTCCAATTTTTATTGTCCAAACTGTATTGTCCATTCACAGTATCACTGCTGAAAATCGCTGAAACCGTGACATCTTTATTGGTAGCTCCTGTGATATCTGCAATGGCACAGGGGACGTCAGGAGCGGTTTTATCAATGTTATCTACCTTGAAAATTGTGATTTCAGAAACATTGCCAACAACATCTTCAGCGCGGAAGAATATATTCCCGTTAGTTGTAACTACAACACCGGAAGTGTATTCTTTCCAGTTCCTGTTGTCAAAACTGTACTGTCTGGTGACTGCATCTCTGCTGAATGTTGCGTAAACAGTGACATGTCTGTTTGTTACAGCTGTGATATCAGCGTGTGCCGCAGGTTTTGCCGGAGCAGTTTTATCAATGTTGGCAACCTTGTATTTCGCAACTTCAGATACATTGCCTGCTTTATCTTTGCCGCGGAAGTAAACCGTGCCATTGGCTTCCATGACGACCCCGGTGGTGTAAGTGTGCCAAATCTTTCTGTCAAAGCTGTATTCTTTTACGTCAGCATCATTATCAAATTCAGCGGTAACCGTAACATTTTTATTGGTTGCACCGGTAATATCTGCACTGGCTGTCGGGGTATCCGGAGCTTTTTTGTCAATATTGCTGATAACAACAGTTTTTTCAGTAACGTTACCGGCACGGTCTGTAACTTTGAAGTAAACAGTCCTGTTGCTGGCAACCGTAACAGTCGTTCCGGTGTTCCAGGAACTGTTGTCAAAACTGTACCGGATGGATTTTATACCGCTGGCATCATCTTCCGCTTCAACAGAAAGAATGACCTTCTGATCGGTCATTGAATCAGTGTTTCCTGAAATTTTAACAACCGGAGCGATCTTGTCGATATTGGTAACGGCGTATTGCGTTACTTCAGAAATATTGCCGGATGCATTTTTTGCGCGGAAATAAACAACTCCGTTTTGCTTGAAAAGCACTCCGGTCGTATAAGTATTCCAAATCTTGTTATCCAAACTGTATTCTTTGATGACAGAGTCATCGTTGAAAGCAGCAGTGACGATCACATCACCATTGGTAATATCCTTGACATCAGCATCGGCGGTCGGCTTGTCAGGCACGTTTCTGTCGATGTTGGTAACTCTATAACTTGTGACATCAGAATAGTTTCCTGCTTTATCTCTGCCCCGGAAGTAAATGATACCATTCTGTTCAAATTTTATTCCTGTTGTGTAAGTTTTCCAGTTTTTGTTATCAAAACTGTATTCTCTGACTGCTGAATCACTGCTGAATGTGGCAGAAACTGTAACATCGCTGTTGGTTGGCTGCGTGATATCCGCGGTTACGGAAGGCTTATCCGGCGCAGTCCTGTCGATATTGGTAACTTCATAACTTGCAACTGCAGAATAGTTTCCGGCCTTATCCATGCCCCGGAAGTAAATGATGCCATTCTGTTCAAATTTTATTCCTGTTGTGTAAGTTTTCCAGTTTTTATTATCAAAACTGTATTCTTTTACAGCCGAGTCGCTGCTGAATGTGGCAGAAACTGTAACATTCAGGTTTGTTATTGACGTAATATCAGCTTGGACAGTAGGTTTATCCGGCGGAGTATCGTCAATTTTGACATTCAGGATCAGCTGATTGTTTTCGCAGATCAAATCGGCGTAACTGCAGTTGTCCCCTGCTGTCATAACAATATCTTGTGTCATATTGTCACTGGTGACTGTTATAGAAAATTTTGACAAATACTCAGCATAGGATGCATCGTCATCTGCTTCAAAAAGAACATAAGATCCTGTTTCTGCCTGCGTTATATCAACAGAAATATATTTTGCGTTGAATACGTTGTACACATTCGTCATGATGTGAAACATCGCTTGAGTGTGCGGAAGACTGAGCAGTTCAAACTGAATATTTTCAATGGAATAAAAGAATCCGTCTACTGAACTGCTGCTGTCGATGATGACCGTGTCATTTCCGTCACCTGCATTTATATCTCCGGCAAGATGAGAATTCCCGATGATGGAAATATCGTCATCACCGTCAGCAAGTATAATATTTCCAATTACTATGGTACTGTTTGTCAACAGTATATCATCGGATTTTTTTGAACCATATACAGCATTGCTTTTACTGTCTGTAATATTGGTGTCAATAGCTTGGGCAGCAGATCTGTATGCATCAATAGCGTTTTTGACTGCTGCACATCCGTTGGCAAGACTGTTGTTTACTTTGTATTGACCGCTGAAAATGGATGCGTTATCTGTTTTCAGTGTAATACCTTCACCAGAGTAAGCATAAAAGGCATAATTATTGTTTTTTGCGGTATTTACGAATAGATCACCGCTGAAATCATTAAATGCTGCAGTGCAGTTTTCACTGAGGTAAAATGCCATGCCTGACTGATCATCAGTAACGAAGATCGACATGTTGAAATTATCAATGATTATATTTTCTTTAAGAGTGATGCCATCCAGCAGTTCAAGAGTCTGGTTTTTGACAGAATCATCAAATTCAATGATATTATCTCCGGATATCCCGTTTGCCTGTTCAAATGCCCTGAGCATGGTGCCGGTTCCATAGAGGTCGCCATCGTTGACGGTCAGAGTGGTCGGTCCATCGATCATCAGATCATACACAAACTCGTGATATCCTTTTTCTCTTATTTCTTCACGGGAGTACCAGGCTGTGGCAGATGAATTGCCCCAACCGAAGTTTATATGGAATTTATCAGTAGAACCGTCATATCCGTCAATTACCAACGCATGTCCCGGATAAGATGTGCCTACAACTCTTCCTGCGGTGAGGTTTTCTATCAGAACTTCAAAAACGGCATCAGAAATTGGTGAATCATAATCATCCGGATCAGTTCTCAAATAATAGTTGTAATAGGTTGAAGATATTACTGCACAGGAAAATCCCGCCCGGAGAAAGAGTTCTTCGTACCAGGCTGTTGCTGTCGCTGACGCGCTGTAATTTGCCTGCTGCACCACTCCGCAGGCGTAGGTCAGCGCCGCGATATCGTCAGCTGAATTGATATCGAATTCCGACAGTTTGGCATTGATTTGACTGAAACTTACTGTGCCGGGGGTGGAGCCGTCGGCTTTGATGCTGATGCTGATGCTGATGCTGCTTGTATATTCATCATCATTTGTCAGAGTCAAATTCAAGTCAAGATCGTATTTTTCTATGAAATAGTATATGATCTGGGCTGCTGCTGTATTTGTGCATCCGGTGAGCGAATGACGGATGCCATCCAGAGGACAATATTCATTGTAAGTTATTGTTGAATTGCCAGTTATACTGATAACACCGCTTTGATTCCAAAGAGTTGACATCATAATGCCCGTTGAAACAGGATCGGCAGACTGATTGCAGAGCTTTTTTTCGTAATCATCCATAAATTATCCCAATCTTATTTCTCAATGCTGTAAAACTGAAATCAAACTGTTTGTGTTGCCGGGAATAAAAAATGCAGCACACCTCTGTCAATATAACACATCTGATTTATATTGCAATCTGTTTTTTTGTTATTGTCCCATTTTTTGTGA
>JAZSGR010000107.1:0-6616 GCA_045532825.1 Victivallaceae bacterium
CTGCGGTGGCGCATGCATGGGATTTCGCGGAACACCTTGTCACGGCGCAGTCCCGCAGGGCGAAGACGGATCCCGCACCGTACTCGGCGCAAAAAAAAGACCTTGCTCCACGCTGCATCCACCGATCGCAGACAGAACCGTCTCTTGAGCTTGTAAAAACATGCTGTGTGATATATTTTAATTGAGAAAAACATATCTGAATAAGGATAAAATATAAATTTTCCACAAAATTTCGGACATTATCAAAAATATGTTAATGTCCCCACTGCTGTCCGGTAAAAATTTCAGAGCAGTAATTGGCTGAAAAGTTCCTCTTGAACGGGCAAATTCCAATTTGGCGGCTTTTCAAGGATTTTTCTGTCAAGCGATAAGACTTCCAGCAGAGATTGATTTTGCATCAAGGTATCACGAATACGGTTTGTCAGCTGCCGTCATACCTTTTGCTACTATGCCGGATTATATGGAATACCTTTAACAATTGTTAAAAGTATCGTTGGACACATGACGCCGGAAATGACCAAACATTATTCTGCTTACGCCAGCTTAAGTGCCAAACGTGAGCAGATGCGGCAGTTGCCGGAATTTATGATGTTAACCGGCTTGGAAACAAGGGATGATGAGTCCGCAAACCGCGAAGAATTACACCGTCTGATCAGTACCCTTTCCATTGAAAAAGTCCGTAAATTGCTTGAAGAATTGCGGTAGACACTTGCTTCTTACAATAATGGCGTCATGTAAAGCGGCAGACAGGTAACACCATCTTTGACAATGATATCTCCACTGTGAAGTACATAGGGCGTATGAAGCTGCCGGGCAAATTTCTGCCGGAATTTCTGCAGAGACGTCAGAGAATAATTTTTCCCCGACTTTACTTCCAATGGAGAAATATTATGCCTGTTTGTAATTTTCTGCTTGGCAATGAGAAAATCTATTTCCATTCTTTCAGAAACATCATCACGGCTTGGATTGCTGTAAAAATACAGACGGTGTTCAGATGCGACAAGCATTTGAGCCACGATATTTTCAACAACCATTCCTTCATTGAATTCCAGTTTTCCAAGCAAAAGCTTTTTATACACTTCTTCTGAAACAATAGTGTTCTCGTCAAAAGCATGACTTATCAGCAAACCGGTATCCGCCATATAACATTTTAACGTCATTCGGTCACTGTTCATTTTCAAACCGGCAGTCGGGGCTGTTGAATTATAACAGATATTCACGATCATAGCATCTTCCAACCAGAACATTGCATCCTCATACTCGCGAAATCTTGCCTGTTTGCTGATAGAAGCCAATTTAAAACGTTTTTCATGCTTCTGCAATTGTGAGGGAATTTCGTCAAAAATAGATTCAACTTTGCGTTCATAGCCTTTAGCATGTTTGATTATATCTGCCCGGTACAAAGTAAGAATATCTCTTTTTATCGCATCTACATTTGCAAAATTTTTATTATTCACATATTCCTGAACAGCTTGCGGCATTCCTCCCACGATCAGATATTGCCGGAAATAATCCATTGCTTTACGATGAAACATATCTCCAAGCGGACGCTGTTTTGTAAAACTCTGCCGTATCAACGGCATTAACGTTTCGTTAGCATTTGCCCAAAGAAATTCCTCAAAATCCAATGGATACATTTTGATGTGCCGTTCTTCGGAAGGAATGACTATATCTGAAACATTAGCCTTGATTGATACCAGCGAGCCCGTTTCTATGTAATCGTATCGTCCATCCGCAACCAGATATTTTATCGCTGCTCTGGCACGTGGAAATAATTGAACCTCATCAAAAATGATAAGTGATTCCCGGGGATACAGCTGCACATTGAAATATGCAGACAAATAAGAAAAGAATGTATCAAGGTCAGTCAGGAAATCCTCGAACAAGCGTTTAATATCTTTATTGACTTTATTGAAGTCTATCAAAATATAGGATTTATATTCATTTTTTGCAAACTCTTCTGCAATATAGCTTTTTCCGACACGTCTTGCGCCGTCTATCAGCAATGCAACCCGTCCGGAGTCTTTAGCCTTCCATTCCATTAAAGAATTATAAATTTTTCGTTTCATACCCATTTCTTTATCACTCTCATCACGTTTTCAAAGATTTTTGCTTAATAATATATCACGTTTTCAAAAAAAAATCAATATAATGTCCATCACGTTTTTCAAGAAATCATTAGATCCTCTGCGTAAATTTTTCCATTTTTGAAAAAAGTAAACAATAACAGTTGCTCACTGCTGTCCGGTAAAAATTTCAGAGCAGTAAGGGGCTGAAAAGTTCCTCCTGGACCGGTAAATTCCAGTTTGGCGGCTTTTCAAGGATTTTTCGGTCAAGCGATAAGACTTCCAGCAGAGATTGATTTTGCATCAAGGTATCACGAATACGGTTTGTCAGCTCCGTCATACCCAACTTGAACCCATGCAGAAATTTGAGATAGGCAATCAGCAGATAATGGATCATCGCTACCCAGATCTGTGACATTACGGCGTTTTTGTTAAAAAATATGCTATTATTGTCAAAATAATACCATTTACATTTATTGTGTCAATTGAAAAAAGGGGTTATATTATAGCATACACAATAACAGCTATCGCAATATATTAAGGAAAAACGGCATTATGGATTTGTTCGCAGAGTTTATCACGACTGTTTCAAGTCCGACTCCCTGCTCTGAGATTTCCGCTGCCTTTAATTACAGTTCAGAAATCGGCATTTATAATCAAGCTCGGCATTTTTTTGCCGGACAGCAGTGAAGAGAAAGATAAAAATGGACTCCAATACCACACCCCTGGAAACTCTGGCGGCATGGGAAGATATCAGAATCAGCCGGAAAGAAGATTTATTGATTCTTGAAAACAACAGGATCCACCGGATCCTTGACCTGTCGAAAGGAGCTCCCCGGACGGTTTCGCTGCAGACCGCAAACGGTACAGAACTTGCATCGGCAAATAATCCTATTTGCGACCTGGGCTTCATCGGAATGCACGAAGCCGGAAAAACAGAAGTACCATGGCGGATAAAATCCGTCTGCTGCCGTAAAAAACAGCGTGACATTTTTGAAGCACAGCACCTGACCGTGGAAATTTCCATGGAAGAACCGGTAAGCGGAAGTCTTTATAAGAAAATTTATATTCTTTATCCGCAGACCGCTGCGATCGGAATGGAATGTTCTCTGCGTACGCCGGTAACGCCTAATATTTACTGGAGTCATCGCAACCGGCTCAGTCAGACTGTAACTCCGGAAAGCACCGGCGATGCTCTGCAGCTGGCACCATCGATCCAGCCCCGGCAGAGCGTGGAATTCCGCGGCCGTACCGATGATGAACCGCTCCCGGTCCTTGAGCATTCCGCCGATGGCAATGAATTGACCGGAAACCTGCTTTACTGTGACAACGGCATGGGAACAGGTCTGCTGTTTCTGCAGGAAGCACCGCCCAGCGCGGAGCGGCGGGACTGGGAAGCATACGATTTCCGTTACGATCCGGAAACCCGGGTCATCCGGTCCTGCACCTGGGGGCTTGCGCCGGAGGATATCCAAAGCGCAAACCGGACCTATAAGTCTTTCCGGCATGTGCTGCTGGTCTATCAGGATGAAGCAGAGAAAAAAAGCATCCTGAAACAGTATCTTGCACAACGTTATAACTCTTCCGCCTTTTATTCCATCACCGTCAATCCGTGGGGATGCGGCCGTTTCCCGAAACTGGTATCTCCGGATTTTCTGAAAAATGAATGCAATGCAGCCGCAGAAATCGGGGCGACCCATTATCAGTTCGACGACGGCTGGCAGCAGGGGAACGGACTGGCTCAGATGGTCGACTTGAACCGCCACATGACCCCGGATTTCTGGGAACTCCGGGATACCGTGCGCGAAACCTTTCAGGGTATCATCCGGGACTGCAGAAAAGCGGGGATCCAGCCTGCACTCTGGTTCGCGCCATCAGCGAATGCGGAATACCGCGACTGGCGGAGTTCGGCGGAGATCATGTGGAAAATGCACAAAGAATACGGGATCGACTGTTTCAAGATCGATGCGGTGAAACTCCGGACGTTGGAAGCGGAAAGAAATCTCCGGTCGCTGCTCACCTTTCTCCGGAAAAAAAGCGGAGGAAAGATTTTTTTCAATCTGGATGTCACCGCCGGACAGCGTTTCGGTTATTTCCAGTTTCTGGAATTCGGCAATATCTTCCTGGAAAACCGGTATGTCTTTTTCCGGGGAAACAAATCGTATCACCCGGAAAAAACTCTGCGGGCATTGTGGCTGCTGGCAAAATATACCCGTCCGCAATCGTTGCAGATAGAAGTTCCGTATCCCGAAGATTATCTGGCACGCGCTTCCGCAGGCGATCAGCCGCCGAGACCGGAGTGCCTCCGTTATCCTCTGGAATACTGGGCTGCAGTAGCCTTGTTTGCCAATCCGCTGCTGTGGTTCGCGCCTTCTACCGTTCCACAGAATATTCGCAGTATATACCGCAGCATGATGGAACTGCACCGCAGTATCCGGGACCGGGTTTTCGCAGGAGAGATCTATCCCGTCGGCGAAGAGCCTTCCGGCAGGAGCATTTCAGGATTGGTCTCCACGTCAGGCTTTGCGATCTTCTTCAGGGAAATCGACTCAGAACACGGGACTGCAGACTTCCCCGGTCTGAAAAACGGACAATGGAAACTGATTGCCGGAAACGGAACTCTTCAGGAAGGTAAATTAACTATGACAAGCAAAGCATCATTTGCCGTGTTTGAACAAATTTTCCAATAGATCAAGGAACAGAAAAAATGATCGATTTCGACTTGCATTTTCCGCGTTATATTGAGGATTCCCCCGAAGTTCCCATCTGGTGCCTGACACCGCACTCCAACAATATCATCCATCGTTTTTTCGATACCCGGCCGCTGAGTCCGTCCGGACGTTATCTTGCGGTATTCCAGCTGCCGGACCACGACGCTATTCCCAAACCGGGCGAGCGTGGGAATGTGATCCTGGTCGATCTTCAGACCGGAAATGAACGCATTGTCTGGGAAACTGCCGGATGGGAATATCAGATGGGCGCGAACATCAACTGGGGAACGTCGGATTCTGAATTGATTTTCAATGACGTGGATACGACTACCTGGCAGCCGTTCGGCGTGGTGCTGAATCCGCTGACCGGAGCATGGCGCAAACTGGAACATACGGTTTACCATGTCTCTCCTGACGGTAAATACGCTGTCAGCTCCAATCTCACAGCCATGCGCCGCACCCAGGGCGGATACGGAGTCATCGTACCTGCGCAGCTTGTTCCTTACTATAAAGGTACCACAGCTGAAGACGGTGTCTGGCTGACGGATATTGCCACAGGTAAGACCCGCTTACTGATCTCCATCCGCGAAGCCGCAGAAAGGACTCTTACCGCTGAACGGCGCGCGGAATATGAGAACAGTGAACTCTATTCCTTCCATACAAAATGGAGTCCGGATGGCAAAAAGATCATGTTCTCCCTGCGGTTCTTTCCCGATCAGCGGGGCAGGATGTTCAGAGCAATGGACTGTCTCGGAGATGACCTGCGGTATGATGTTTTCTCCTACGACACGGTCAGCGGCGAACTGTTTCTTTCCATCCCCGCCGCCGAATGGGACAAGGGCGGACACCATACAAACTGGCGGAATGACAGCAGCGGCTTCACCATGAATTTGAATATTTTCCGTCAGGGCATGAGGTTCTGCACGGTCAACTGCGATGGTTCAGGACTCCAGCCGATCGGCGAATTCACCGGCAGCGGACATCCATCGTTCCACTCAAACGGACGCTGGGGCATCACCGATTGCTACCGCTTTGAAAATTTCACTGCGGAAAATGGCAAAATTCCGCTGCGCCTGATCGATTTGAAGGAAAACTCCGAACGTGCTCTTGCGTGGATAGACACCCTGACCGAAGGAACCGGTCGTGGAATCGACGCCAGACTCGATCCGCATCCTGTCTGGTGCGACAATTACAATTTACTGCTGTTCAATGCCATGTACAATGGATGGCGCGGTGTTTTCTGCGCCGATATGCGTAAATTCAAGGACAACTGAGTATGCACTTCATCGCATCACCAGCCAGGTTCGATCGTCCTGACCGCAAATCACCAAACTGAAGTTTTTGAATGGACCGGTATGGACAAGGGTGGACAAAATTAACAATGAGCAGCATTTCAGAAGTCCATACAGTCCACCGGCGTCCATGTGGATGCAGGTGTTTTTTCAGATCCGGGAAAATATGAGTTTCTGTACCAAACCATCGGAAGTGCGAAATCTGCATATAAATTTTTCAAAATGCACTTGACAAAAATATAAAGCGGTGTATATTATAAAACATCAAGCGCCCATAGCTCAGTTGGTAGAGCAAATGACTCTTAATCATTGGGTCCTGGGTTCGAGTCCCCGTGGGCGCACCAATTAAATATCCGGGACATCATTTGCGATGTCTCTTTTTTTTGTTATTGTCCCATTTTTTGTGAAAGTTGTTCAAACTGCGGTGGCGCATGCATGTAATTTGGCGGTACACCTTGTCACGGCGCAGCCCCGCAGGGCGAAGACGGATCCCGCACCGTACTCGGCGCAAAACTCAACCTTGCTCCACGCTGCATCCACCGATCGC
>JAZSGR010000031.1:0-23371 GCA_045532825.1 Victivallaceae bacterium
GGTATAATGAACTGCACTCAAGTTACTGAACCGCCGTATGCCGAACGGCACGTACGGTGGTGTGAGAGGACGGCTGTCCAAATAATGGACAGCCTCCTACTCGATTTTCTATCAACAGCATTTATGCCTTTCTGACAAAAGGCTGAGTCCACGCTGTCTGTTTTTGCGGATAAAAATTGATTTTGATCTGCGGATCTTGATCCGATGTCACTATTGCACGGATATAAAGATCATCATCAGCCATACGGTACTCCGCACTGGTTCCTTCCACGCTGTGCAGTGGCTGTATCCGGACATCAGGACCATCCTGAAATGCCGTTATGATCAGAAAACATACGAAATCATATCTGCGGTCGCGGTTTGCCTTCAATGCGATTTCAGGCAGCATCACATCATGTCACCCTTTGCCCTGTTTTTTATTGTTGTTCAAACTTCCGAAATACAATGAACAGATGAAGTTTTTTGACATTTGCAATCCCGCAAAACAGAGGATATATTAATCAAAGATTGTTTATACACAGCCTCTTTAGCAAAGGGGCTGAACGCACCAGTTCCATTCCGATAATTTTGTCATTGACAGCTTGGAGGTAAATGTAAGATGAAAAATGAAGTGTTTTCAGAAAAAGTTCAAATTGATGCCGAAGATGTTATGCCGCAAATAATTTATTTGGATTTTGACGGAGCGTCAACAGTTTATCATAATGATCATTTGAATTTGGATCTCAATGTTGATGTCGAAGATTCAGGTATGTCGGATGAGCAAAAAACATATATTTTATCTGAACTGACTGAAAAGTATGCAGGATCAGACATCTTGTTTACAACAGAAGAACCGACAGCAAGTACTCAATACAGCACTGTTTTTATCGGTGAAACGGTTGATTTTGATGAATATGGAGATTTTTCGGGAATTTCAGAAACTATTGATGAGAATAATAAAATCAAAGATGATAATGCTTTTGTCTTAGCTGACGAACTGACGGATCTTGATACAGTAATAAATGTGATCGATCACGAAATCGGACACATCGTCGGCGGAAAAAAACATAAAATATCAACAGGCAGCATTTATGATTATGCCGCAGGTGCAACATTGCGCAGTGCATGGATCGAAGACCACACTATCACCTGCAACTCATCTACGTTCAACTATGACACATCATCATTTGTCAAATACTACAATACCAGCGCGGGTTATGGAGTTACATTTACCTCTAAAACAGTATTTTCTTCTGCCAGATATACATTTGTTGATTTAAATGTCTGGGATACATTGTCGCTGACAATAAAAAACACTACACCTTCATCATACACCAGCAGAGGTTATAATCTTTTTGTCTATTTTTATATAGCTGACAAAAATTTGTCTGCACGAGCATTGGCTTCCGGTTTAAATCTTTACACAGAACGGGAAAAATACCGTGTCAGTGATATATATGAAATCAAACCCGGACAATCAGTTGACATAAGTTTTTCTCCCCACAACACAAGTGTACAACTGTATGTTGGCAACTGCGGCAGCGGAAAAAATGTCTCTTACATATCACAGTATACAATGGATGTGACTGTTCCGACCACTGCAAATCCGGATCCGACAAAGGCAGATTTGTGCGCTCTGTGGCTAATGCCGTCGCTCAACAAAACAAATGAATGCAAGACGTTTGATACCGATGATACAATATACATTACTGTCGGAATCAGCAATGAATCAGATATTGCAGCCGGAGAGTCAACGGTAAAAGTAGTTGTCGGAAACGTTGAAAAAAATGTAACTTACAAAGCATTGGGTGGACGCCAATATCGTTCTGTGACTGTCGCATTCAATGCCAGCGAAATCGGGGTGGGAACCCAATATGTTTCCGCTTATGTGGACTATCAGAATCAGGTGTCTGAATCAAAAGAAAACAACAATTATGAATCGGCATACATAACAATAAAAGAGGCTGAAAACAATACTGTTGCACCGTCTGGAATAACAAGTACCGTCAACAAGTATAAGTTAACTTTGAGCTGGGATAAACTGGTTGTGAAAAAAGGTCAGAAGGTCAGCTATGCAGTTTCCATCGAAGGCCAGACTTATTACAGTAAATCTCAAAAAATGAAGTTTACTGTAACTCCAGGCAACTATTCATATAAAGTCCGGGGTATTATCAGTGAAAATGGCAAAAATGATATCTATACACCATGGAGTCAGGAGTTTTCTGTCAACGTATCTGATATTACTGCACCGAAGATGGGCAAAGTCAAAGCATCTCAAATAAGCAATTCTGACAGTGTGAATGTCACATGGGACGCTGCATCTGATAACAGCAACAGTATTCAGAAGTATGTCGTAACTTGCGGAACTCAGACCAAGACAGTAGATGCAAATATCTTATCCTGCACCTTTGACAATGTCGCCGGAACAAGGGCTGCAATAAAAGTTGTTGCATACGATAAAGCTGGTCTTGCAAGCAAGGAAAAAAAATACAATTTAAAATTGAAAGATGTTATCGCCCCCGGAAAGGTTGAAAACTTACAAACTGTCAGTATATCAGCGAAGTACAAGGGGACGTTCTGCTGGAATTCTGTTGCCGATAATTCCGGTAAGCCTGTCAAATACCAAGTAAAGATCGATGGAAGCAGTAAATACATAAAAGCATCCGGAAACAACGTAAAAATTTCCAAATTAAGTATAGGAACTCACACCTTGCAGGTAAGGGCGATAGACAATGCAAAAAATCCCGGTGAATGGAGTGACGTTTTCTATTTTAAAGTAACAGATGTGACTGCACCCAAAAAAGTTTCAGTAAAAGTTAAGGTTGCAAACAATGATGTTACTTTAAAATGGAAAACTCCAGCTGATAATGTCGGGGTGACCAGATACGTTCTGCGTTACGGAAATGTTACCGATAAGAACAAGAAAACGCTTAATTTTTCAGGAGCAACCCTGGATTGTGTTTTGTCAGGTTTGGATAAAGGTACATACGAATATGAATTGACAGCATTTGATGCTGCTGCCAATGCAAGCGAAGTAAAAACTGGAAAATTCAATATCAAAAATGAATTGACAGAGGCAACTGTCTGCGATCTTTCACACTCTGATAATACAATAGACCAGACTTCCTGGAGTGAACAGACAGATGCCATTGCATATTCCGGACATCCTGATTTGAATGCAAATGTTCAGGATATCGCCATTACTGCAGCAGTTGATTTACCGGGGGACAGCAATCACAAACAATTAACAACATTGCTTGCATAAGTATAAAAAACTTGAATTTTAAGATTATTGACAAGTTTCTGAACTGTAATCGTTCTGAAAGCAAATGCGCTTTTATGTTTTCAGGGGAACTTAAAAAACAACTTCACATAATCGAGCAGGAGATTGCTCAAATAACGGGCAACCACCTGCTCGATTCAATAGCATTTATGCCTTTCTGACAAAAGGCTGAGTCCACGCTGTCTGTTTTTGCGGATAAAAATTGATTTTGATCTGCGGATCTTGATCCGATGTCACTATTGCACGGATATAAAGATCATCATCAGCCATACGGTATTCTGCGGATGTTCCATCAACACTGTAAACGATTTCACCGATACCATCCGGTATTACCGTGTTGACTCTGGAAAATGTTTCATCCTTGAACGGAAACTCTTTTTTACGCATGCTTCTGTCAAATCCGGCTTTGGTTGAGATGAAATCGATACGGTATTTCACTCCGGCTTCAGCATGAACTTTGACCTTCAGGATGCCGTCGGTAAAACATACATCATCCAGCATCACTCCGCATGAAGAATAAAAGTCCCCAGCCCTCAACGCCGCCGCAAGATTATCCGGAGTAAATTCTCCGGGACAGTTTACCACAACAAAACCGCTTCCGCATCCACCGGCAACATTTATTCTTTCCGGATCGTAAAAATGCGCATCATCTGATGCCGTACCGTAAACCGGCAGATCTCCGTTTGCAACACGGTGGGCAGTAATGAAATCCCAGTATTTTTCCCTGTCGTATATCCAGCCTTCCGGAATGTCCTCTGCTCCACAGTTGCATATTTCCATCAATCTTATCTCTGGAAAGTTTATCAGCATTTCCGGATCTATATCCCATGCCCGCGACCACGGATGATTAACCATGAACAAGGAGTTTTCAGTTGCTTTGCTGTTGTATATTTCCAGCAGTTCTTTCAAATACTGTACCGGATCTGCGCAAGTCGGCATAGGGAGAGTTTCAGGCAGATTGAACGTGTTGCAATGTATCCACGCTTTGGCTCCCGGACGGTCAAATTCCTTCCACGGACTTGTCATTTCCGTTCCCGGTACCAGAATAAAATTACCATCTTTTTCAAACTCGGCCTTGAGTTCTTCGAAGGTCTTGAGACGGATATAATGTTTGTAAGATATTCTTTTTTCAACAACAGATCCCGGAAGTTCTTCAACGGTCCGCTTGTATTCATCAAATGAAAGCATAGGAGGCCACCTGCCCTCTTCATGACGCAGCTGTATCCAGACATCAGGATCATCCTGAAATGCGTTATGATCAGAAAGACATACGAAATCATATCCGCGGTCGCGGTATGCCTTCAATGCGATTTCCGGCAGCGAGCGGCCATCAGACCACATCGTGTGACAGTGTATCGCACCCTTTTTCCAATTCTTCATTGTTGTTCAAACTCCCTGAATACAATAAAAACAAACGGATGAAAACACCGCGAAAGTGCTTCCATCCGTCTGATTTTTTTTCAAATCTGAATGAGGCAATTTCAAAACTCATCAAAAATCAGGAAGCGCATTGCTTTGATTTTTTTTGAGTTTTTACGATCACCTCTGCTGCAAATATTATTTTGCAGCCATCGCCTGGGCGACCGCAACCGCGACATCGACAGAAGCACCGACCATCGGGTTGTTGCCCATACCGATCAAGCCCATCATTTCGACGTGGGCAGGCACAGAAGAGGAACCTGCGAACTGGGCAACGGAGTGCATTCTGCCCATGGTATCGGTCATGCCGTAGCTGGCCGGACCGGCAGCCATGTTATCAGGATGCAGGGTACGGCCGGTACCGCCGCCGGAGGCAACGGAGAAAAACGGCTTGCCTTTTTCGATACGTTCTTTCTTGTAGGTTCCCATTACCGGATGCTGGAAACGGGTCGGGTTGGTGGAGTTGCCGGTAATGGCAATATCGACACCTTCGAGCCACATGATGGCAACGCCTTCGCGGACGTCATCGGCACCGTAGCAGCGGACTGCGGCACGCTCACCTTTGGAGTAAGCGGTTTCGCTCAAAACTTTGACTTCGCCGGTGGCATAGTCAAATTCAGTCTCAACACCGGTAAAACCGTTGATACGGCTGATGATCTGGGCAGCATCTTTGCCGAGACCGTTGAGAATGACACGCAGGGGTTCTTTACGGGCTTTGTTGGCACTGCGGGCAAGACCGATAGCACCTTCGGCAGCGGCAAAGGACTCGTGACCGGCGCAGAATGCGAAACATTTGGTTTCATCGCGCAGCAGCATGGAGGCGAGGTTTCCGTGTCCGAGACCGACTTTGCGGTCATCAGCAACAGAACCGGGGATGCAGAAAGACTGCAGACCTTCGCCCAGAGTCTTGGCGATCTCGCTGGCAACAGTCTGTCCGCGTTTGATAGCGACAGCAGCACCGACGAGATATGCCCAGCAGGCATTCTCAAAGCAGATCGGCTGAATGTCTTTTACGCGCTTGTAGATATCAAGTCCCTTGGACTTGGTGATCGCTTCAGCCTCTTCGATGGAGGCGATACCGTTGGCATTGAGGAACGCATTGATCTGATTGATCCGGCGTTCGTAGCTTTCAAAAAGAGCCATAATACAAGCCTCCTCTTATTCGTGACGGGGGTTGATGGTACGGGCGGCATCGGCAAAACGGCCGTAGGTACCGGTGAATTTCTGCATGGCTTCGTTGGCATCCATGCCCTTGTTGATGGCATCCATCATGGGTCCGAGTTTCACGAACTGGTAACCGATGACTTTATCCTCATCATCCAGAGCGATCTTGGTGACGTAGCCTTCAGCCATTTCCAGATAACGGACGCCCTTGGCACTGGTTCCGTACATGGTACCGGTGATGCTGCGCAGTCCTTTGCCGAGGTCTTCCAGACCGGCACCGATGGGCAGTCCGCCTTCGCTGAAAGCAGTCTGGGTGCGGCCGTAGACGATCTGCAGGAACAGTTCGCGCATGGCGGTATTGATAGCATCGCAGACCAGGTCAGTGTTGAGAGCTTCGAGCAGGGTCTTGCCCGGAAGGATCTCTGCTGCCATGGCGGCGGAGTGGGTCATTCCGGAACAGCCGATAGTCTCGACCAGAGCTTCCTGAATGATACCTTCTTTGACATTGAGAGTAAGTTTGCAGGCACCCTGCTGAGGGGCACACCAGCCTACACCGTGAGAAAGACCGGAAATAGCAGTGATTTCCCTGGCCTTGGACCAGGCACCTTCCTGCGGGATCGGGGCGGGGCCGTGTTTCGGTCCCTTGGCAACGCAGACCATCTGCTCGACTTCTTTTGTGAAGTTCATTGCGGATCTCCAAATTTTATTTGTTGATATTAAGGGTGAAAAATTTCACATACGTCAATTTGATAATATACCATGAAGCACGTTGTTTTTCAAGCGCATATTTACGGTGCATCAATACAGAAACGGCAGTTTTTCAAGCTTGAATTCATCGCGTTCCTTTTCTGAATAGAAAACTTTCATGAGAAACAATCCGTTGGGGGGAGCAGTTTCCGGTGCACAGCTGCGGTCCTTCGCCAGAAGTATGCGGCTTACTGCATCCGGAGAAAGTTTGCCGGAACCGGCTGCTTCCAATGTTCCCATGAGACAACGGATCATTTTGTACAGAAAACCGTCACCGACAAAAGTAACGCAGCAGAATTGCCCGAATTCCTGTACCTCGATACGGAAGATCGTGCGGACTGCATCATCTATGTTGGAACGCTCCACCACAAAACTGGAATAATCATTTTTGCCGGTGAGTCTGGATGCCGCAGCGCGTATTTTCTCCACATCCATGGTGTGGATAGGTTTCCAGGCATATCTTCCGGTAAACGGAGTTTCATCACCGAGATTGAGGATATAGGTGTATGCTTTACCGAAAGTGTCGTATCTTGCATGAAACTCCAAAGGAACCTTTTTGATCGAACGGATACGGATATCCGGAGGCATCAGACGGTTGAGAGCCTTCTGTACTTTTTCAGGAGGAATGGAAGGCCGATCAGGTGTCAGGAATGTTGCTGCGAACCCCTGGGCATGAACTCCGGTATCGGTACGGCTGCAGCCGATAAGGTGGATCGGAAGACCATTGAAAAGTTTGGTCAGACGATCCTGTATCACCTGCTGGACCGCAAGGCAGTGCGGCTGGATCTGCCAACCGCTGTAATTGGCTCCGTCATAAGCGATTTCCATAAAAAAACGTTCAGACGGAACATAAGGGGTATCTTCTATACTCATACAAGCAATTCCTCTGCAACCGAGTCCCAGAAAGCCAAACCTTCCGGAGTCAATTTTATAACATCCCCGGTTATTTCAAAACATCCGGGCATAATTTTTCCGACCTCTCCGGCTTTGCGGAGTCTGTCTCCCCAACTGTCCGCACCGGGAACGGCAAGCCAGGCTTCTCTGTTCCATCCGGCAACAGTGCGGAGATTAACGGCAAAGATCTCATCAAGACGCCTTGAGTGCGGAATTCTGTCGATTTCAGCCGGTTCACTGTTCAGCCACCGGGAAAGTGAAGCTGCTTCACTCATCCGGTCATGCCCGTCAAAACCTGCGGCTGAAGGACCGAAACCTTTCAGCAATCCGCCGCGCCAGACATTGATATTGTGACGGCACTCAGCTCCGTTCCGGGCATAATTGGATACTTCATACCGGTGTATATCCAATGCCTCAAGACGTTCAAGAGTCACCTTTTCAAGATCAGCGGCAATATCCATTGCCGGATCGAGAGTTCCGTAAAGACGCGCCCCCTCCTCCGGTGTAAGATTGTAACAGGAAACGTGATCGACCGGATAACCGGCAAGCTCATCAAATTCTTTTTCCCAATCGCTGACACTGCGTCCCGGCACTGCGTATATCAGATCACAGTTCCAGTGAGAAAATCCGGCTTCTGCGACCAGTGCAAGAGCTTTTCTCAACTGCTGATCGCTGCATTTTCTGCCGAGTATGTTTCTTGCTTCAGGAAAAAAGCTCTGGACACCGGTGCTTATTCTGTTCACATAACGTTTCAGAATTGCAACTTTTTCAGAAGTCAGAGTTTCCGGATTGGATTCGATACTGATTTCTGTACGGCTGCCGGTTTTCAATGCAGAACATACTGTTTCCAGAAAACGCTCAAGCCTTGCAGCATCAAATACAGTCGGAGTTCCGCCGCCGATATATACCGTATCTGCGGCTTTATCAGCGGTGGAAAGACCGGAGAAAATTTTCTCCAGATAACGGTCGAACAACTCTTCACTGCAGACCGTTTCTGAATAAAAAACACAATATCCGCACTTTGAAGCGCAAAATGGAACGTGAATATAGTAATTCATAATTCTTTTTTGCGCCCCTTACGTAAATATCACACCCGGAACACGATCTTGCCGCCGACTGCTGTCATTATGACCTTGCCGGATACTTTACGTCCGTCAAACGGAGTGTTGCGCGATTTTGATTTGAAAGTGTTTTTATCGATGACATACTCCGCTTCAGGATCGATCACCACAAAATCAGCAGCTTTGCCAGAAGCCATATCGTAACCTGCGATGCCGAGAACATCTGCCGGACCGGTGGTCATTTTCTGTATCAGCCGCGGAAGGTTGATCACCTGCTTTTTTACAAGTTCGGTATAGCATACAGAAAATGCCGTTTCCAATCCGATGATGCCGCAGGGAGCGTAATCAAACTCGACCTCCTTGGCAGTACGTGTGTGCGGAGCATGATCCGTGGCTATCACGATAATGGTATCATCAGCCACTCCTTCGATCAAAGCCAGACGATCCTCTTCTGAACGCAGAGGCGGATTCATTTTGTAATTGGTATCGAATTTCTTGATGCACTCATCGGTCAGAGTAAGATGATGCGGAGTGGCTTCTCCGGTAACTTTTACTCCTTCAGCGCGGGCGGCACGCAGCAGTTTGACACTGCCGGCAGTACTGACATGCTGCATATGGATTTTCCAGTCGATCTGACGGGCAAAGATTATATTGCGGGCGATGATGATCTCTTCTGCGGCAGCCGGGATCCCGTTCATACCGAGAAGTACAGACCATTTGCCTTCGTGCATGACACCACCTTCAGCAAGTTTATATTCTTCGCAGTGATCCATGATCGGCAGATCGAATGCTTTGGCATATTCTACTATCCGGCGCATGAGCGCATGGTCCTGGATACATTTACCGTCATCACTCAACGCAACGACACCGGCTGATTTCAGAGAACCTATCGGAGCCATTTCCTCCCCTGCAAGTCCGATAGTCATACATCCGCAGGGCAGCACACGGACGACTGCATCTTTTGCGGCAAGCCGGTGCAGCAGTTCTATGGAACCCACCGTGTCAGCGGCAGGCTTGGTATTGGGCATGGCAACGATACTGGTAAATCCGCCGGCGGCAGCAGCGGCAGTTCCGGTGGCAATGGTTTCAGCAAGTGTATTGCCGGGATGACGCAGATGTACATGAACGTCGATAAATCCCGGAGCGATCACTTTTCCTGCAAGATCGATCACTTCTGCATTTTTCAGAGCTGCCGGTTCTGCGAAACGTCCTTCTGCATCGACACCGATATCTCCGACGGAATCAATATTGCGTCCGGGATCGATTACCCGGGCATTTTTCAAGATATATTCTTTCATTTTTTCACACATCCTACAAGGTAAAGAACTGCCATACGGATCGCAAGACCATTGGTCACCTGCTCAAGAATAACTGAATTGGGACCGTCTGCAATATCACCGGTCAACTCCACATCACGGTTGATGGGGCCGGGATGCATGACAAGAGCATCAGGTTTCAAATACTTCATGGTGTCATGATTGAGACCGAAAAATTTCGAGTACTCTCCGGTACTCGGGAAAAATCCGGCAGTCTGGCGTTCTCTCTGGATGCGGAGCATATTGACGACATCCGCATCTTTGAGCGCATCCTTGAGATTGTGGCAGACCCGGACACCGATGCTTTCAAATTCTTTCGGAACCATTGTTGCAGGACCGGCGACGGTGACATTGGCTCCGAGTTTGAGCAGGCCCCAGATGTTGCTGCGCGCAACACGGCTGTGGATGATGTCGCCTACGATCGTTACATTCAATCCTGCCACCCTGCCTTTCTTTTCGCGGATCGTGAAAATATCCAGCAGAGCCTGGGTCGGATGACTGTGGGCACCGTCACCTGCATTGACTACTCCGCAGGAGAGATGCTGTGCGATAAATGCCTGTGCACCGGGAGCAGAGTGGCGCATGACCACCAGATCCACCTGAAGAGCTTCGATATTCTTTACTGTATCCAGAAGGGTTTCACCTTTAAGCAGACTGCTTGCCTGAGCCTGCATATTGACGATATCAGCAGAAAGACGCTGTTCGGCAAGTTCAAAGGATACTCTGGTACGGGTACTGGGTTCGACAAAGAAGTTGACAACAGTTTTTCCGCGCAAAGCCGGAACTTTTTTTACTCTGCGTTCGGAAACTTTTTTGAATTCCTCTGCGGTATCGAGGATGTAAGTGATCTCGTCACCGGAGAGATCATAAAGAGAAAGCAGATCTTTTCTCGTCCATTGCATGATTTAAAGAGATCCTTATTTTGGCCATTTCATATCATAAATACCGGGTTCGCATGATGCATCTCCGGCAAAAAACACCTTGATTTTGTGATCAGCGGGAACAGAAAGATTGAATCCGGCAAAGTCTGCCCGGATCGGAAACTCCGGTTCCCCTCTGTCTACCAGCACCGCCAGACGGATGCGTCTGGGACGTCCGTAATCCGTGAGCGCATCCAGTGCCGCACGGATAGTTCTGCCGGTTGAAAGCACATCATCGACCAGAATTATGAATTTATCATTCACATCAAACGGTATCCTGGTTTCACGGATAAGCGGCAGACGGGCACGGTTGCCGATATCATCGCGGTACATGGATATATCCAGCGTACCGAAATCCGGACGGCAGTTGTATTCATCCTCCAGTACAGTGCGGATCATTTCCGCAAGCGGCACGCCCTGCTGGTGCATACCGACCAGGGCACAATCACCGGTGTTGGCGGAGATCATCCGGAAAATATCCCCCGCCATTTTCTTTATTGCAGTCTGCATCTCGCTGTTGCTGCAGAGCAATTTGGGAATGTTATCCATTTTTTTCATCTTTCTTTTTCTTTTCAAGAACTTATGCTGAAAAAATCAGTCACTCATCCCCGGTTGAAAAATACCGCCGGTAAACGGCGGTATCAAATCAAATATAATTTTTTTCACGGAGCATATCAAGTTCACGGACAAGATTCGGTGTAAACAATGCCTGATTGCCGGGCTCAAACAGAGCCTTGGCACTCCAGAATCTCACTTCATCGATCTCTTCCCGCTGATATTTGAACGGCCCGCCTATCCAGAGTCCGAAAACACGTATATCTTCAGATTCAAGATCGTTGCGCAGCTGCATATCAAACAGCTCTTTGAGCTCCACGTTTCCGGTAATGCCGAGCTCTTCGGCAAGTTCCCGTCTGGCTCCTTCAAGATAATCCTCCCCGAGCATCAGGTGACCGCCGACTGCGGTATCCCATTTACCTGGTTGGATATCTTTATCCATCGAGCGTTTCTGCAGCAGTATCCTGCCGCCATCCGGGTGGAAAACCACCACATGGGACGTGTGATGCAGCAGCGACGGATTGCCGTGACACTCGCTTCTCAAAGCCATTCCTATACGCCAGCCGTGATTGTTGTAAACATCAACCAAATCGTCCATTTTGGAACTTCATCCCCTGATTATTGCCAGCAGTTCATCGCGTTTTGCTTCCATGAGCTCCCGGGTGTCAGCCTCAACGATGAGGCGCAGCAGAGGCTCGGTATTGGAGGCACGCACATTGAACCACCAGTTTGAATACTCTGAACTTACACCGTCGAGTTCAAACATGTTCCCGTCAGCGTAACGGGAGCGGATCTCATCAAGGATCGGTGCGACATCTGCCACTTTTGAATTGATCTCGCCGCTGGAAAAATATTTGCGCAGCGGTTTGACCAGTTCACTTACCCTTCTGCCTTTCTTGCAGATCAGATTTGAGAGCATGATAAAGGCAAGTCCCTGACTTTCAGCGGTGAAGTTCTGTTTGAAATAATAGTGTCCGGAAAGCTCTCCGGCAAAAACTGCGTCATTTTCACGCATCTGATTTTTGATGAATGCGTGCCCGACACGGCAGCGTATGGCTTTTCCGCCGTTCTCAGTGATGCACTCAGGAACCGCACGGCTGCTGCGCAGATCGTAAAGGATAGTCGCTGGACCGGCGGAAAGGATATCCTGTGCGATAAGTGCAGTAAAGAGATCCATGGGGATTATATCTCCATTATCATCAATAAATCCGCAGCGGTCGGCATCACCGTCGAAAGCAGCACCGAAATCAGCTCCGGTCTCTTTCACTTTTGCACGTATGGCATCAAGCGTATCCGTCTGAAGCGGATTTGCCTCGTGATTGGGAAATGTTCCGTCGAGCTGATCGTACATCGGAATTATATCGAAGAGATCAGTGATCCCTTCGATCTCATACAATCCCATTGCATTTGCATAATCGACCACCACTTTGAGTTTGCGGTCGAGTTTTGCGAAAGAACGCAGGAATGCGGCATATTCCGGTTTGATATCATATTGCGAAACAGCACCGGGAGCATCACATTTTTTCCATGATCCGCTTTCAGCGATACGCTTGATATCCATGATCCCGGTGGCTCCGGAAATGGGAACAGCCCGGGATCTGCAGAGTTTGAAACCGTTCCATTCGCCGGGATTGTGGCTGGCGGTGATCATCACACTGCCGTCTGCCTTGAGCGTACCGTTGGCAAAATAGCTCTGGGGAGTGGAGGATAAACCGAGATCGATCACATCCGCTCCCTGCGCTGTCATACCGCGGGCAAGCCCTTTGAACAATTCCGCTGAATGCGGACGCATATCCCTGCCGACCACAACTTTTTTTGCACCGGTGAATTCGATATACGCCCGTCCGATTTTTTCTGCAACCTCTTCATTGATATCCGCGGGATAAACTCCGCGGATATCATATGCTTTAAAAATCTCAGCCATGATTTCAAACTCCGTTTTGAAAGAGTTGGATTACTTGTCTTCGCAGCCGCAGGAGCATCCGCATCCGCAGGAGCAGTCATCATCATCGGCACAGCTGAAGAAATCACCGATCTGCTCGACAATACCTTCCGGAGTGAAACCGAATTTTTCAGCCAGCACTTTGTAAGGTGCAGAAGCACCGAAGTGATCCAGACCTATGGTGAAGTTGGCAAAACGGTTCCAGCCATAGGTGGATGCCGCTTCGATGGAGATGACCGGACGGTCTTCGGGAAGAACTTCATCCTGATATTCGAAATCCTGCTGCAGGAAGAGTTCCTGAGAAGGCATGGAAACAACGCGGACGCGGACTTCCTGCTCGCGGAGCAGTTTTGCTGCATCCAGAGCCAGATTGACTTCACTTCCGGTGGCAACCAGAACGAGATCGAAATCTTCCTCATCATCAATGACGAATGCACCCTTGGAAACATCAGCCTTGGCAGCCATTTCTGCGCTGTAGGGTCTGAGATCCTGACGGGTGAGCAGCAGAGCCACCGGACCGTCAGCCTTGAGGGCGCAAGCCCATGCCTGGGCGACTTCGTGAGCTTCCGCCGGACGGATGACAGTCAGTCCCGGAATGGTGCGGAGCATGGCGATCTGCTCGATCGGCTCATGGGTCGGACCGTCTTCACCGACATAGAAAGAGTCATGGGTGAAGATGTAGATCTCATGAAGCTTCTGCAGTGCCGCAAGACGGATGGCGGGCTTCATGTAGTCAGAGAACACGAAGAAGGTCGAGGTGTAGGGAATGGCGGTTCCGAAGAGAGCCATACCGTTACCGGCAAGTCCCATACCCAGTTCGCGGACACCGAAGTGGATGTTGCGTCCGGCGGGATTTTCGGGAGAGAAGTCGCCGCCGCCCTTAACATCACTCTTGGTGGAGGGAGCAAGGTCAGCTGCACCGCCGAAGAGAGAGGGAACAAGTTCTGCAGCTTTCTGGAGAACGGTACCTGAACTTGCACGGGAAGCGACCGGTTTGTCGACCGGAGCTGCTTTGAGCAGTTCTTCTGCGATGTTTGCCGGAACTTCAGTGTTGAGATAACTGGAAACGGCTTTGGCGCGGTCGGCGTCGGCATCCAGGAATGCCTGGAATTCCTTATCCCACGCGGCAGCTTCTTTTTCCAGTTCCACGCAGCGGGCATCGCAATAGGCGCGGACGTCGGCGGGAACGGTGAAAGGAGCTTCGTTGTAATTGAGGTTTTTCTTGAGGGCGATGATTTCCTCTTCGCCGAGCGGTTCACCGTGGCTGCTGGCTTTGCCCTGTTTGTTGGGAGCACCGTAGCCGATGGAGGTTTTGCCGACGATAAGGGTCGGACGGCCGTCAGAAACCATTGCTTTGGCAAGAGCCGCATCGCACTGGGCGGCATCGTTTGCATTGTCGCAGCGGATGATTCTCCAGTTGAAAGCCTCAAAGCGGGCAGCGACGTTTTCGCTGAATGCCAGCGAGGTGCTGCCTTCGATAGAGATGCTGTTGTCATCGTAGAAGACGACCAGTTCATCAAGTTTCAGGTGACCGGCAAGACTGGCGGCCTCACTGCTGCAGCCTTCCATCATGCAGCCGTCGCCGGAAATAACGAAGATACGCGGATTGTAGAACTTGGTTTTGTCCAGACCGGTCTTGGCGGCGAAATGGCGTTTTGCGATCGCCATACCGACAGCAGAAGCGAAACCGCTGCCCAGAGGACCGGTGGTGATATCAACACCGGCGGTGTGACCGAATTCAGGATGGCCCGGGGTCAAACTGTTCCACTGACGGAATCCCTGGAGATCCTCCATGGTAAGACCGTAGTTGAAAAGATGCAGAAGGCTGTAGATCAGCATGGAGCCGTGTCCTGCGGAAAGGATGAAGCGGTCGCGTCCGATCCAGTTCGGATTTGCAGGATTGTGACGGAGATACTTGTCCCAGAGGGTGAATGCGTAGTCCGCGCAGCCGAGCGGCATGCCCGGGTGTCCGGATTTTGCCTTCTGGATCGCTTCAGCTGCCAGAACGCGGATGGTGTCGGCTGACTTTTTAGCCATTGTTTCGTTGTACATTTTACAAACCTCACATTTTTTTGTTAGTTACCACTGGTAATTTTACACTTTTTGAGTTATCTTTATTAAAGTAACACAAATAAGGGATAAAAACAAGTCCCGAAACGGTAAAAAAGAGATGGTTTTTTCAATATACAGGCATTTTTGACATGACAGAACGGTTTATTACATCGACACTCAACCGCCGGGACACGGCAAAAGAGTCGACTTTGAGGCCTCCGAGTTTTTCGGAATTCCCCGGACAGGAACGGGTCAAGGAACAGCTGGAGCTTTTTGTCCAGGCGGCGAAAGCAAGAGGAGAAGCTCTGGATCACATACTTCTTTCCGGACCTCCGGGACTGGGAAAAACCACCCTTGCCTACATCATTGCCAATGAGAGAGGAACCAATTTGAAAAGTTCCAGCGGTCCTGCTATCGAAAAACCGGGGGATCTTGCAGGGCTGCTCACCAGTCTTGAGCCGGGAGATGTCCTGTTCATCGACGAGATCCACCGCCTGAGTACCACGGTCGAAGAGTATCTGTACAGTGCGATGGAGGATTTTTTCATCGACATCATGCTGGAACAGGGAGCCGGCGCCAGAAGCGTGCGGCTTTCGGTCCCGCGCTTTACGCTTATTGGAGCAACCACCCGTCAGGGAATGATCTCAGCTCCGCTGCGGGCCAGGTTCGGACTCAATATCCGGCTGGATTATTATGACACACCGCATCTTTGTTCGATCCTGAAGCGTTCCGCCGGTATTCTGGGTGTCGACATCGAACCGGCAGGCGCGGAAGTCATAGCTTCCAGATGCCGGGGAACTCCGCGTATTGCCAATAATCTGCTGCGAAGAGCAAGAGATTATGCCCAGATCAAAGCAGATTCAGTTATAACCGGAAGTGTGGCTGAAGCTGCGCTTGCCATGCTTCAGATCGATACAGACGGTCTGGATGAAATGGACCTGCGGATACTTGATGTCATCATCAGCAACTTCCGCGGAGGTCCGGTCGGTTTGAAAAACATCGCAGTTTCTGTAGGGGAAGAGGAAGAGGCTATCGAAGATGTTTACGAACCGTTCCTGATCCAGCGCGGGTATCTCACCCGTACCAGTAAAGGCAGAGTGGCAACGCCGAAAGCGTGGCAGAAACTCGGTATGGAAAAAACTCTCTCTGACAGTGAATTGTTTTAGAACCGGAACTTTAAATCATATAAGGAAGAAAAAAAATGGCACTTACCAGTCTGGGAGCTCTGCTCGCTTTGCAGGAACTTGATCTCAAGTTGAGAAACATGGAATCCCGCCTCAAACTGCTGCCCAAAGAGATGAAAGATCTCATCGGCAAGCGTGACGTGCTGCTTGCAGGAACTGCAGCTGCAGCCGATAAGGTCCGGCAGATCGAGCTTGCGATAAAATCCACTGAAGGGGAGATCGCCAAACTGGAAGAGGAAAACCGAAAACTCCAGCAGCAGTCCAGTCTGGTAAAAAAGAACACCGAATATCAGGCAATGCTCGCCGCCATTGAAAACAATAAGAAGAAGATCGGGGAGTTTGAAGAAAAAGATCTGCTGCTCTTTGATGAACTGGAGTCCGCACGGCGCAATGCGTTGAAAATAAGAGAGGACAACAATAACACGATCAAAAACATCAAGTCGGAATTCGATGAGCTTTACGCTTTTTCCAAGTCGGTGGAAAAGGAAATAGAAAAACTTAAAGCTGAACGTCCAAACCGTATGTACGGAATCGATCCGGATACGATGAACCATTACAACCGTCTTCTCAATGCGAAGTCAGTGCGTACTCCGGTATCGAAAGTAGAGGACGGCATCTGCGGAAACTGCCACTTGCGGATAACTCCGCAGTGCATGAGCGATCTCAAACGCGACAAACTTGCGGTCTGCGACAACTGCCAGGGATTGGTTTACGCTGAAGACGAGTGCTGCTGACCTATGGAACACAACGGTACAGATTGGAAAGAACTGGTATTCCGGGGCGTCGAATCCGATGAACTGGACTACAAGGCAGCGCAGAACTGGGATGAATTGCCCAAAAGCGGACGGGCAAAGTTTGTCCGTCATCTGCTGGCATTTGCCAATACCCGCGGTGGATATATCGTTGTCGGTGTAGGTGAAGATGCCTCCGGATATCCGGCAAAACGTACCGGTCTTACGCCGGAACAATCTGCATCGTTCGATCCCTCAAAAGTCGGCTCTTTCGTCAATCAGCACGTTGAACCGCCGGTGGATTTCACGATCGAACGACCGGTGATACGCGGCAAACGTTACGCCATATTTGTTGTGCGTCCGTTCAAAGAGCTTCCGCATGTCTGTTCAAGCGGAGTTGACGGAGAACTTCAGACCGGAGTGTTTTATATCCGTACTGCTGATGCATCCAGCCGCCCTGCCCGCAGAGCTATTGAATTAGCTGACATAATAAGACGTGCAGTCAGAAATCAGCGGGAAATGCTCGGCAGGATGCTGCGCGGGATACTTTATGAAAACCGTTCTGATATCACCGGTAAAATGCTGACTGATCCGTTTGACGACATGTATTCAACTGCGCTGCACTATTTCAGACGCAGAAGACCGGGAAACGAAACAGCAGTTCTGTTATCACTTACGGTAAAACCGGAGAACCGTTCAGAAGATGCTTTTGAACAGCAGGAACTGAAAATTGCTGTTGATCGTGCCGGATTACCGCGTCCCGGCGGGATGTATCTTACTCCGGCTCTGATGAAAGCACTGCGACCGGTGAATACCGGATTACGGTGTCTGGCTGAAAACAAGCCATTCATGTGGCAGCTTTTTCACTCCGGTGAATTTCTGGCGTTTGCACATATCCAGACTGCAAACGGCAGGATGAACGTCGGAGATATATTGAAATTTGCCGCTGAAACAGTCGTTTTTGCCGGAAAACTCTATTCCACGCTTACAGCTCCTGATGAATTGCTGACTCTCAATTTGAGTTTTTCGGCAAAACAGAAAATCAAATTGCGTTTCAACGGCAAAGCGATATCGTCTTTTGCAGTTGACAAAAGTTCCGCTTCTTTCTGCCGCAGTGCGGCTGATCTCTCGGCAGGAGACAGCGTACATGCCGCAAAACTGTGTTCAGAACTTGCTGTTCCATTCCGCATTTCGGCAAAAAGCGAAAACGCAGCAGCAGCATTTATCGGGGAGTACCTTTCCTGAATCATGATAAAGTTGAAAGATGTTCCGTTTGACGATGACGGATTTTTTGAAGAAGAAACTAAATTCTCTCTTGATGAATTCGATGTGGAATACGAAACCGATCAGGCTCCGCAGGAAGAGATCATTGACCGGTGCCGGGAGTTTTTCTCCGCATCCGGACCACTGATGACCGCCGATTTCGGAAACCGTAAACCTGAAGAACGCCCCCAGCAGCGGCAGATGGCTCTGGCAATTGCCGAAGCTCTGACCAAAGGGGAAAATCTGTGCGTGGAAGCACCAACCGGTGTCGGCAAGAGTTTCGCTTATCTGGTACCATTGATCTTCCGTTCGAAGTACTGCCGCCGTCCATCAGTTATTTCCACAGAAACGATCAATCTGCAGGAACAGCTTATCGAAAAAGATCTGCCGATGCTGGCAAAACTTACCGGAGTCGAATTTAAGGCAGCTCTGGCCAAAGGCAGACGAAATTATCTGTGCCGCAGACGTTTTGAATTACTTTCCGGAGATCAGCGCGATGCTCTCCTGCCCAATCCGTCGCTGATACTGGATGTTGAACGTCTGAACCGTCAGCTTGCCAAAGGTGCCGACGGGACCCGTGACGGTTTCGGATTCAACATGGATCAAAGCGTCTGGAATCTGGTATGCTGCGAATCAGGGAACTGTCTCGGCGCAAAATGTCCGTACTTCCGCAACTGTTATTATTACAAGGCAAGACGGGAATGGGAGGAAGCGGATATAATCGTAGCCAATCACGCCTTGTTTTTTACCGATCTTGCCATGCATGGAGCTCTTGACAATGCGGAAACCGAGGGATCTCTGCTGCCGAATTACGGTGCGGTGATGATCGATGAAGCGCATACACTTGAAAACAATGCTGCGGAATATCTCGGACTTCATATTTCCCGTGCCGGATTGGTAAGTACGCTCAACCGTCTGTACAATCCGGACAACGCCAGAGGCTTGCTGATGCGTCCCGGTACCGGAGCTCTTGAGTTGAGAGCTGCGGCGGCTGATGCGAGAGACGAGGCTTACGGATTTTTTTCTCCTTATGAAAATTATCTTGCAGAAAGGAAAGAAACTGCGGCTGCGATCAATCATCCGGAGCGTTTCCCCGACCGGCTTTCGCCTGCTCTCATGATGCTTGCACGTCTGCTTGCCAGGCGGCTGGAAGATGAGGAGGATGAGTCTTTCTCAAAGGAACTGTCTTCACAACTTGACCGTTGCCGGGAATATATCGACGGACTGGATCAATTTACTCACAGAACGCTGAAAGATTCGGTTTATTACGCAGAGACCGAACGCAGCAGTGTGACACTTCATGCCGCACCGCTCAATGTTGCGCAAATCCTTTCTGAACTGCTTTTTGATCAGGATTTTCCGGTCATGCTGTGCAGTGCCACTCTTACAGTACGCAACAGATTTGACTACTTCACAGGAAGGACCGGATTTCATGGCGGCGGTACATTGCGCCTGGATTCTCCGTTTTCCCCCGATCAGGCAAAAATCTACATCTCAAAACAGATGCCGGATCCGGCAAGCAGTGAATTCATTCCGGCATTGGTCCAGGAAATACCGCGTTATGTGGAACTTACTGACGGCAAAGCTTTTGTCCTTTTTACCAGTCATCACGCTCTGCGTTCCTGTGCCGACTCACTCAAAACTGAATTTATGATACGCGGTTGGAAATTACTGGTACAGGGAGAGGAACTTTCCCGCTATCAGATGCTCAATGAATTCAAAGAAGATATTGATTCCGTATTGTTCGGCACCGACAGTTTCTGGACCGGAGTTGATGTGCCGGGCGAGGCTTTGAGCAATGTCATATTGACCCGCCTGCCCTTCGCCTCTCCCGGTCATCCGCTGACAGCAGCAAGGATGCAGAGGATCGAAGAAGCCGGCAAAAGCTCTTTTTCGGAATACAGTCTCCCGGAAGCAGTTTTGAAATTCCGGCAGGGTGTTGGCAGATTGATCCGCAGCCGGTCTGACCGGGGAGTAATAGTCCTGCTTGACCGCAGGGTGATCACCAAAAGTTACGGCAGGATGTTTCTGGAATCTCTGCCATATAAAGTTATTACAGAATAGGATTTTTTCATCATGTCAAAAGTTTATTTCATCCCGCTTGAAGATGCTTCTGAAAAAACGGTCATCTCTTCTGCCGCAGCAAAACTTCTGGACCATATCATCAAGGCAGAAGATATAACTCTGGAAAAACATGTTCCGCTCAAAGTACACTGCGGGGAAGCCGGGAACCACACATTCATAACGCCTGACTGCTACGATGGCGTCATCGATGTTCTGGAAAACAAAGGTTGCTCTTCAAGTTTTATCGAAACCAGTGTACTTTACGGCGGCAGACGCAGAAACCGTCAGGCACACACTAAACTTGCGGCAGATCACGGATTTACCAGAATACCGTTTGAAACCGCAGACGGTGAAACCGGAGAAGAGGCTTACAGTGTCGATATCGCCGGGAAACATTTTCAGAAATGCCACCTGGGTAAAAAATTCGAGGAGTATTCCCAGCTGCTGATAATGTCCCATTTCAAGGGACACGCTCTTGCCGGATTCGGCGGCAGCATCAAACAGTTGAGCATGGGATTTGCCTCCAAAGGCGGCAAGATGGCTATGCATCTTGGAGTAAAACCGCGGATCATCAAATTCATGTGTAAAAAATGCGGTTTGTGTATGCGCCGCTGCCAGGTGCAGGCGATTTCGATGACTCCGAAACCGCATATCGACCGGGAAAAGTGTCTGGGCTGCGGAGCCTGTTATTCCGCCTGCCGCAATCATGCGGTATCTATTCTCTCCCCCGGCGGATTGCTCAATGCAGTATTCCGTGGAAAATTCTTCCGCGAAAAACTGGTGGAGTACGCTCTTGCCGCTCATTCCGGAAGAAAAAACATTTACTTCGTTTTTGCTCTCAACATCACCAGAGGATGTGACTGCGAACCTGTACCGATGTTCAAAACCATGAAAGACATAGGTGTTTTTGTTTCCACTGACCCGGTCGCCGCCGATACTGCTGCCTGGGATGCAGCAGCGGCAAACGGCAAAAAATTCAAGGGATACGAACAGCTTGTCTATGCAGAAAAAATCGGTTTGGGATCAAGAAACTATCAGTTGGAAACGCTCAGCCTGTGATCTGATCTTTGCGCGGCAGTTTTTTCATGATGAACCATAAATACAAACTGTTGATGACAGTTGCACAGAGCCATGACAGCGGATAGGTTGCCAACAGCATTTCAAATGCCTTGTTCATCTGGTAGATAGTCAACACCCAGATGAGACGCAGGATGCAGATGCTGAATATCATAACGATTGTCGGCACCATAACGTGTCCGAGACCACGCAGTGCAGAAACGACGATCTCCTGAAAACTGCATAAAAATTGAAACGGCAGGATGACCCGGAACCGCCTGATGCCCCAGGCAATAACATCCGGATTCTGATTGAACAATCCCAGAACATCTTTTGCCAGCATAATGAACAGGATATCTGCTGCAACAGTAAAAATTACTGCCAGCAAAGTACAATACTTGAGTGTACGTCTGATACGCGTGTATTGCTTACCGCCGTAATTCTGACTGACAAAACTTACGCCCGCCTGTCCGATCGCGGTGGAAAACAGAAAAACAATCGCTTCCCAGGTGACAGATGCTGTACTTCCGGCAAGTGCTTCCGGACCGAATGCGTTCAATTCAGTCTGTATCCATAAATTTGCAAAGGAAAAGCAGGCTGTCTGAAAACCAGTCGGCACACCGATCCGGAGCATTTCCCGCAGGTAGCTCCAGTGGATTTTCAAACATCCGTATTTTATGCGGCATATATCTCTGCTATTAATCAGTACGCGTAATACCAGAAGTGCGGCAACAGCTTGAGAGATAACAGTTGCAACTGCTACACCTCCAACGTCCCATTTGCAGACAAGTACAAAGAACAAATTGAGCAGAACATTGATGACTCCGCCGAAAACCAGGAAATAAAACGGACGTTTTGTGTCTCCGGCAGCACGTAAAACCGCACTGCCGAAATTGTAAAGCATCTGAACCGGCATTCCTGAAAATATCAGGCGCATGTATAACACCGACATATCAATGATCTCTTCCGGAGTATTCATCAGAACAAGTACCGGTCTTGCGGCAATGATCCCGATAACTCCGGCGACAACTCCGGCTATGACGGAAAATGCGATCGCAGTATGGACACTTCTGGAAACATCTGTACGCTGTTTTGCGCCGATATATCTTGCCACCAGCACATTGGTTCCTATCGAGATACCCAGACAGATACATATCAGCAGATGAGTGAGCGAGGTGGTTGCTCCCACTGCGGCGAGAGCCTGATAAGACGCAAAGCGTCCGATCACGATAAGGTCGACCGTGTTGAACAGCAGCTGGAGTAGACCGGCAAAAATCAGCGGAATGGAAAACATGATGATCTTATGCAGCAGCGGACCGCTGCACATATCTATCTGATAACGGGAAGATGTTTTCTTGATTGCGATCATGATAAAATAAAAGCACCTATGATAAAAAATAATACGGAACACATAATATATCTGCGGCAAACAGTTATTTCAAGTTATTTGAGGCAATTTCAAAACTCCTCAAACTTGTCAAAGCGCCCTCGCTTCGATCTGCAAAAGGGAGCATTTATTTATTGATCATGTCCGAAATTTTGTGAAAAATTTATATTTTATCCTTATTCAGATATGTTTTTCTCAATTAAAATATATCACACAGCATGTTTTTTTTAAGCTCAAGAAACGGTTCTGTCTGCGATCGGTGGATGCAGCGTGGAGCAAGGTCGAGTTTTGCGCCGAGTACGGTGCGGGATCCGTCTTCGCCCTGCGGGACTGCGCCGTGACAAGGTGTACCGC
>JAZSGR010000036.1:0-22434 GCA_045532825.1 Victivallaceae bacterium
CGAATCAATCTGCCGAAATAGTCATATTGGAAAGTTGATTTTTTGCCGTTTTTATTCAGGGCAATCAGTTTGCCCCAACTGTCATACGCTCTTGTTTCAACATTGCCGTTGCCGTAATCAACTTTGACGATCCGGTCAAACTGGTCATATTCATATTTTATGGAACGATCGGTTTTGCCATGCCATTTAGAGTCGATTTTTGCAAGCAGTCCATATTTATCATGGACGTAATCGGTCAACTGTCCGGCGGGAGTGGTCTTGGCATCCAGTCCGAACTTGTTCCAGTCAAAGGTGATCTTGTGTTTATTCTGGTCAAGAACGGTATGGAGCTGACCGAGTTTATTGTAGGTGTAGGCGACTTCCGTATCATCCGGGAGGAGTTCTTTAACTACACGCCCGAAGGCATCACGCTCAAATTTCTTTACCTTGCCGGATTGATCGGTATAACGGATCGGTTGACCATTGGCATTGTAGGCGATAGCCAGAGAACTCAACCGTTTTTCACCATCCTTGCGTTCGATTTTGGCAATCAGACCTGCCGGAGTGTAAGTGTAATATGTTTTGACACCGTAGAAATCGGTACTGCTGATCATCCGGTTGTAGTCATCCAGTTCCCGCTTGGTAGACTGCCCCCAAACATTGCTGAAAGTTACCGGATAACCGAAGCTGTTATAACCTATTCTGTTTTTAAATTGGTTTCCACGGATTTCAACAGGTTGACGGAATTGATTATACTCAAGACGCATAACAACAACCGGTTTTGCCTGTTTATTTAAACTCGCAGTTGCAATAAGATTTTTATTTTGATCGTACCAGAAACCGCGCACCGGTTCCGGAGCATCCTGATCTGCTCCGCGGCGGCTGATCAAAATAATTTTACCGTTGTTACCGTAACGGAAATTTATGTCATTGCCTGCCATATCCCGGACACGGATAACATTACCGGTAAGTTTGTCATAGCGGTAATTTATGAGATCACGTCCCCGGCTGTCAACGATTTTCCGGACTTTACCGAGGTATGCAACATCGTGACGCATAAAGTAATATATGGTATAACTTTTACCGGAAAATTCACTGATTTTAAAGATACCGGTCTGCTGATTGAAATTATAAACAGCTTTCCTGTTCAATTTATTGGCAAGAGTAACGTTGCCGGGTTTTGCTGAATTGTAACTGTATTTGTATTGATTGTCCGAGAGGATTCTGCCGTTTACCGGACCGGAATATTTTGCTTTATCATTCAGTTCACGTCTGCGTTCATCAAGCGTCTGATGCTGAATTACAAGTTTATCTGTATAATCCCCCTGGGTAATGCTGTTCAAAAATCCATAGTCATCGTAATCAAAGCAAACAGGGGACAAATCTCCTTGTTTGATCGATTTGAGACAAAGACGGTTTGCATTTATTATCCCGCCGACACCGGTATTCGGCATGATTGCAAGAGCAACGGAACGGTATCGCAGATCATGGCGTACTCCATTGATCTTGATGCAGACCGGGATATTGCTGTGCAGTACAAGTTCGATAAAACGTTTCCCATCCTGACTTACTGAAACAAGTTTGCCATTAATGTACTCAAAATCAATGCTGCGACCGGTGGGTGCGATGATTTTTTTCAACTTGAATTGCCGATAGATAAAACACCATCCTGATTTATCTCGTTTTCCACGGAATTCCCAATCTCCGTATTTTTCAAAACGTTTACGGGAGGTATCGGCTTCCCACTCCGAATAAGGAGCATAAAATCCGCGTCCCTTCTTTGCCTGTTCGTAAAGTTCTATTTTTACAGCATCTTTATTTTTTTTGCCTTTCTCCTTTTTAGGAAAGAACTTGATCCTTTCACCCCAGGGAGTTACCCAGAGAACTCCATCTTTATCATAATAGGCGGTACTTTCCAGCTGCGGAGAACGCCACGCAAAACCAAATAGTCCACTCTTTTCAACCGATGAATTATAAACCAGCTGCACCGGAAGTTTCAATTCCGGGGAAAAATTCGCCGTATCCAACAACCGGGAAACAGAATAAGCATTTTCGGCAAGCGAGGCCTTCCCGGCGCTCATCGGTTTGGAAATAAAGTTTACGGAATCAGCGAACAACGAGAAGGAGAGCAAGGAGGAACAAAGTAAGAACCACTTTTTCATAATAAGACTCCTGATATTGGGCTATCGTACGGTCTTACGTGTACTGTACCTAGGAAATATTGTTTTGTCAAGAGCTGTTTTGGATTTTTTTGTAAAAAATATCTTATGTGTTTTCAACTTTTAACTTAAAACGCAAAAAAAGCGGCAAGATTTTTCCTGCCGCCGGGGTTCGGTTGATTACCGTTCCGGGAAACCGGAAAGCCGCCGTTGTTCGTTCCAGTCTTCCGGAATTGATATTATTTCACTTTTCCGGCATCGTAAAAGCGCGATCGGATTATTGTATCTGATTTTCCGGGGGATCCGGAAAAAATGGAAATCACTGCGAAAAAAAACAGTGAATGACTTGATTTTTGCATAAAACACTGATATATTAATTTTTATTATCAACCGCAGGGGAGTCCGTGTAACGGGCTGAGAGGGAACTGAGAGTTCCGACCCTAAAACCTGATTCGGATCATGCCGACGTAGGGAGCAAGTGCGGAACTGGCAGAAAAAAATCTTTATTCAGTTCCATGCGTCGGGAAGTTCCACAACAAAAAAGAGGTGCTTTATGACGCAGATGGAAAATGCCCGGAAGGGAATCATCACCCCGGAAATCAGACTCGTTGCTCAATCAGAACATTTGCCGCTTCAGACTGTTATGCAGAAAGTTGCAGAAGGAAAAATCGTTATTCCGGCAAATATCAATCACAAAAATCTCATTCCCTGCGGGATCGGCAGAGCGCTGCGGACAAAAATCAATGCAAATCTTGGAAATTCAACTCTTTCAAGTTGTTCCGGTGCAGAACTCAGCAAGCTGAATATTGCAATTCATTACGGGGCGGATACCGTGATGGATCTGAGTACAGGGGGCGAAATCGACTCATTGCGCCGGAAAATGCTCGAACACTGTTCTGTACCGTTGGGAACTGTGCCTGTTTATGAAATTGTTGCACGTTATGGAAGCAGCGATTTTGCGAAAGAGAAAATTCTTGGTGTGATCCGGGAACAGGCGGAACAGGGGGTGGATTATATGACAATTCATGCCGGACTGTTGCGGAAATATGTACCGTTGGCATTGAAACGCAAACTGGGGATCGTCAGTCGCGGCGGAGCTTTACTGGCAGCGTGGATGCAGGAAAATAAAAAGGAAAATCCTTTCTATGAAGCATTTGATGAAATTCTGGAAATCTGCCGGAAACATGATGTAACACTCTCACTGGGAGACGGCTTGCGTCCGGGATGTCTGGCGGATGCGTCTGATGAAGCTCAATTTGCGGAGTTGGACACCTTGGGAGAACTGGTATTCCGTTGTCGTTCTGCCGGAGTTCAGGCGATGGTGGAAGGACCGGGGCATGTACCGTTGGATCAAATCCGGGAGAATATGGAACGGGAACAGAAAGTTTGCGGTGATGCACCGTTTTACATTCTCGGTCCTGTGGTTGTTGACTGTGCGCCGGGCTATGATCATTTTGTTGCGGGAATGGGCGGTATGATGGGAGCGTATTACGGTGCGGCGATGTTATGTTATGTCACACCGAAAGAACATCTTGGACTTCCCAATGCCGATGATGTCCGCCGGGGAGTTGTGGCATTTAAAATTGCGGCACATGCCGCAGATGTGGCACTGCATAAACCCTTCTGCCGGGAACAGGATGATGCCATTTCCGATGCTCGTGCCAAGTTCGATTGGGAAAAACAATTTGAACTGGCTCTTGATCCGGAGTGGGCAAGAGAATTGCGTAAACAGGCACTGGATGAAAGTTCAGCTCCCAATCAGCATGGCTCTGAATATTGTACTATGTGCGGACCGGATTTCTGTTCGGTCCGGCTGAGTGCAAAACTGAAAAAAGATATTTCATGATCCGCCGAAGTAACGGAATATGAGAACGTGGATTTTTCAAGTGTCAGGAAAAAGGTTGTCCCGGATAAAATCCCGGAGGATCATGCAGCCTTTTTCCAGCTCCGCCGCTGTATGGGGGGAAGAGATCGCGATCCGCATGAAATTCTGCGGATTATGATTCACGGTAAAACGGTAGGAACAATATACGTTGACACCAAGTTGAAGCAGTCTGCGTTCTGTTTCCATACCGTCCACGGTCAGTTTCGGGACAGGCAGCCAGCGGAAGAAAGCCGCTTCACTGCCGGGAGAGACAGCCTCCGGGAAACAACGGTCAAAGATACGGTTCCGTTCCTTTGCCAACCCGGCTTTCTGTTCCAGGATCTTTGCTGCCTTTCCGCTTAAAATCAATTCAGTCATGATCTCCGCATCCAGAGAGGAGGTTTTGATATTCAGATGAAACAGTGCATTCAAAAGCGGTTCCCTGAATCTTTCCGGGAATGCAGCGAATGCCACACGGAGACCATTACAGAGAGCCATAGTCGAACTGCAAATGTAGATCGTCTGTTCCGGCAGACGGGAAAACATGGAATGGTAACAGCCGTCTGCGATCTGAGGGATACCTGTGTTATCATCTTCAATCAGGATCAACTGGTGACGTGCGATCACTGCGGCAAGTTCATCTTTGCGTTTTTCCGGGATGGTACAAGTTGTCGGATTGGCACAGTTCGGCATCAGAAAAATTCCGTTGAGCCCCTCCCGACAGCAGAGATGTTCCAACTCTTCCGTGATCATCCCCTGCATATCGCTCTTGACGGGTATCAGGCGGATGTGAGAGAGTCGTGCCAGTCCGATCAGGTTGGAATAAGTGAACTCATCAACTGCGATCTTGTCACCGATTTTGAAAAGGGAGAGAAGAGCTGCACTGAGGATATTCTGCGCTCCGGAGAATATGGCAGTATGTTCGCTGTCGGTATGGACATCCATCTGTTTCATCCAGTGAGCCCCGGCAACCCGTTGGTGCAGATGTCCTGCCGCTTCGGTATAGGAATAGAGTTCTTCGATGTAGCCTTTTTTCAATACATTTTCACTGGCTTCGATGATCGGCGTTTTGATTTGATCGAAACCTTTGACCAGTCCGAGTTCGATCAGGGACGGCATTTTTCCAGACAGGAACGATTCTTTTTTTTCTGTTTGGGGTGAGACAAAAGTCCCTTTTCCGGTGATTCCATAGATCAGATTCCGTTCGCGGCACAGATTATAGGCTTGTGTCACCGTGGTGAAATTGATATCCAGAAAATCTGCCAGCTCCCGCTGAGGCGGTAATTTTGTACCGGCTGCCAATTTACCGGAAATGATATCCGCTTCCAACGCATTGGCAAGGGTCAGATAATAAGGCCGCTTGAGTTTACTCCTCTCCGGCGTCCAGCTGAGATAAAAATTATCAAAAGAATTTGTAGGCATTTTATTGTAATCCATACAATTTTATAATTTGTATTGAATATATCATCATATTATATTAAAGTCAAGTCAACACAATCAAAAACCAGGAGAAAAAAATGAGAAACGAACAGTATGAATTGAATTGTGACCTTGCCCGTATGTTGAAAGGCGGGGTAATCATGGATGTGACGACCCCTGAACAGGCAAAAATTGCAGAGGATGCCGGAGCTTGTGCGGTTATGGCACTGGAACGGATCCCCGCTGATATCCGTGCTGCAGGCGGAGTTTCCCGAATGAGTGATCCGGGAATGATCAAAGGGATCCAGGAAGCTGTATCCATTCCGGTCATGGCAAAATGCCGTATCGGTCATATTGCGGAAGCACGGATTCTGGAAGCAATCGAAATCGACTATATCGATGAAAGTGAAGTTTTGAGCCCGGCGGATGATATTTACCATGTGGATAAACGTGCTTTCAAAGTGCCGTTTGTCTGCGGAGCAAGAGATTTGGGCGAAGCTCTCCGCCGTATCAATGAAGGGGCAGCCATGATCCGCACTAAAGGAGAACCCGGTACCGGTGATGTCGTGCAGGCTGTCCGTCACATGCGGAAAATGAATCAGGAGATCCGCAGAGTGACCAACATGGCGGAAGATGAACTGTACGAAGCCGCCAAACAGTTGTTGGTCCCGTTTGATTTGCTGCTGTATGTTCATCAGAACGGCAAACTGCCGGTCGTGAACTTTGCCGCAGGCGGTGTGGCAACTCCGGCTGACGCTGCGTTGATGATGCTCCTCGGTGCAGAAGGTGTATTTGTCGGTTCCGGTATCTTCAAATCCGGCGATCCGGCAAAACGCGCAGCGGCTATTGTCAAAGCGGTCACAAATTATCAGGATTATAAGATGCTGGCGGATCTTTCCTGCGGTTTGGGTGAAGCCATGGTCGGAATCAATCCGGCTGAAATCAAACTGATCATGGAAGAACGGGGGATCTGATGCAGATTGCTGTTCTTGCTTTGCAGGGAGACTTTGAAGAACACGAGGCGGTATTCCGCAAGCTGAATATTCCAACTTGTCAGCTGCGTCAGAAAAAAGATCTCGATCAGAATTTTGACGGTCTGATCCTGCCGGGCGGAGAAAGTACCGTACAGGGAAAACTGTTGCGGGAACTGGATATGTTTGATACGATCCGTTCCCGGATCCGGGAAGGATTGCCGGTCATGGCAACATGCGCCGGATCGATCCTGTTGGCTCAACAGCTCCTGGATGATCCAACGGTACATTTCGGTACCATGGGAATTTCTGTACGGCGTAATGCTTACGGCAGACAACTGAGCAGTTTTCATGTTAAAAGTTCTTTTGCCGGAATCAAAGAAGTCGCCATGAGTTTCATCCGGGCACCGCAGATCGAATTCTGTGTCCCCGGTGTGGAAGTCCTTGCTGAACATGAGGGAAGAATCACCGCTGTCAGACAGGGCAATCAACTGGCAATGACTTTCCATCCGGAACTGGGCGATGAGACCCGGATCGCAGAATATTTTCTCAATATGCTCTGATTTATTTTTGTATTCCCGGATCACTGCTGTCCGGTAAAAATTTCAGAGCAGTAAAGGGCTGAAAAGTTCCTCTTGGACCGGCAAATTCCAGTTTGGCGGCTTTTCAAGGATTTTTCGGTCAAGCGACAAGACTTCCAGCAGAGATTGATTTTGCATCAAGGTATCACGAATACGGTTTGTCAGCTCCGTCATACCCAACTTGAACCCATGCCGGAAATTTGAGCGAAGAGCAAAGTCAGGAACTGTTTCCATGCGGTAAAATGCTTGCAATATCTGTCTCCGCCTGACTTTACGATATCGGGGTATGAAGTTGAAAAGTTGAGAACAGATGCTATTGTAATACACTGTTCGGGGCTTTCTTGTTAAATATTGTTATTGTCCCATTTTTTGTGAAAGTTGTTCAAACTGCGGTGGCGCATGCATGTAATTTGGTGGTACACCTTGTCACGGCGCAGTCCCGCAGGGCGAAGACGGATCCCGCACCGTACTCGGCGCAAAAAAAAGACCTTGCTCCACGCTGCATCCACCGATCGCAGACAAAACCGTATCTTGAGCTTGAAAAAAACATGCTGTGTGATATATTTTAATTGAGAAAAACATATCTGAATAAGGATAAAATATAAATTTTTCACAAAATTTCGGACATTATCTAAATATTAAGGATTTGGTCGTTTTTAATATATAACAAGTCCCGACAATTTCAATTAAGTCCAGTAATTTTTACCGGACAGTAGTGATGTAAAAAACTAAAGTAACTCCAATATTACTTCACAAAATACCCGCCGTTTTTGGGGGCTCCGCGGAATTCGATTTTACCGGAGACTTTGAGGCGGCTTAATTCGCGTTGAAGTGTGCGTAAGGGAATACCCAGGGATTCGGCGATTTGATTGGTCCGGCAGCCGGGATGGTTGATGATGAAATCCAATACTGGATTGCCTGTTTCAATGGATGTTCCGGAGATGTGCTGCTTCAGAGCATTCAAAATTTCATTAAGCATAAAGTCAATGAAAATGCCGCAATCATTCTTTGCACTGCTGGCATTGATCGCCCGGTAATATTCCGGTTGGTTGTCATGCACCATCGTTTCAACAGGAAGAGTCTGAAATACAGGATTCAGTTGGGTCAGAATCAGCGATTGCCATAAACGTCCCAATCTGCCGTTACCGTCAGAAAAGGGATGGATGAATTCAAATTCATAATGGAATACGCAACTTTTTATCAGCAGATGGTCAGGAGCCGATTTCAACCAGTGAAAAAGGTCTTTGATCTGACCGGGAACCAATGCCGCCGGTGGCGCAATATGAACAACCTGTTTACCGTCTGACACTCCGACTCCACCATTGCGGAACTTGCCGGGTTCTTCGAGCAAAGCGGTCATCATCGCGTTATGCGCTTTCAACAAATCAGGCACCGAAAAGGGATCAAGTTCTGAAAAAAGATCATAAGCAGCGATAGCGTTTTTGACTTCCTGAATTTCACGCAACGGAGCAACGACTCTTTTTCCGTCAATAATATCAGTCACCTGTTTTAGCGATAGAGTATTGCCTTCGATCGCCAAAGTTGACTGGATCGTTTTGATTTTATTGGCACGGCGCAGTTTCAGAGAATCAGCAGCCTCCTGCGTAATGGTATAGCGTTCGAGCAAGGCTGAAATTTCTGCGACCATTGAAATCGCTGCTGCAGAAACGGTAAAATTCGGTTGATAATCCATCATCGCTTTCTCCTTGCAACAACTAATATAGCATTTACTCCGCCACTTTTCAAGGTTACTCCGCCAAAACATGGCGGAATTTTTTATAAAACAGAAGACAAAAAGCCCCGTGGAACCTGTTGAATTGCATGACATGATGTGGAAAGCTATTGATAAAATCAAACGCACCGGTCACCAAGCTTTACCTGTGGATTGAAGGACCGGCAAAAAAGTCAAAATGGAGCCATTCTTCATAACTTGTTGAACACCCCGTTGTTATAGAATGGCACCGGTTTGACACCTGTTTGGAGAAATTTTCAACAAAGAACAGCAGATGTGCTTTCAATCATTTCCCTGACAGAAAAGGCGTGCTTTGATGATATCGCCTCACATTGGATATTTTTCAGTCTCGGAGCAGTTTTAAGCAGAGAGATGACCTTCTTCCAGTCAACATTTCCTTTTCCGCAGAGCTTGTGGCTGTCCTCAAAACCGTCGTTGTCGTGCAGATGGCAATTGACGATGTGCGGAAGCATTTTTTCGAGGATGGGGTCATCCCAATCGGGAGTCTCTCCAAACATATTCCACGCCTTATTTGCCGCGCCGTCGGCAAACTCCCTTCCGTTGGTTATCAGATTGGCGTGCCCCGCATCGTAGCAGAATCCGAGGTTGGGGGTCGGGAAACAGCTCTTTATCCGCAGCAGCACATCAGGAGTATTGAGCCTGCACCAGATGTTTTCGATACAAATGGTGATGCCGCACTTTTCCGCCTCGGGAAGCAACTCGGCAAGCGCGTCGATGACCAGCCCGGTCTGACGATCAAGAGGAATTTCCGGAACACTGATGTCATTGCCGATATGGATAGTCATGGTATCGACTCCGAAACTTGCCGCGATATTGAGCGCAAGTTTCTGGCGCAGTATCATCTCGCGGCGGCGCGCAGGGTCGGGTACATTCAGGTGGATAAGCGGTCCGAACGGAGCGTGGCTGTCCACAAATTTCACTCCCGTAAGATCGAGATATTTGCGGATGGTATTTGCGAATGTGTATTTCTTCATGACCGCAGAGATCAAAACATCGCTCAGAACCACATTTTTCACACCGTTTGCGGCAAACTCCGGCAATGCGCGGCACAATGCGTTCTCGTCATCACCGATAAACAAATAAGTAACTGGAATATCTTTCATGGCTACGCAACATATTTTTTGAGGCAATTTCAAAACTCCTCAAACTTGTCAAAGCGCCCTCGCTGCGATCTGCCAAAGGGAGCATTTCCACCTGTTGCCCGGCAGGCAGCAGGTGAAAATTACCCTTTACAGCTCTTTGCGAATGGCATCTTTGCCATTTTTTTGAATGACTTTTGAAATTGCCTTTTCTGTAAATTCTCTAAAATCCTCGCAGTACCGCAGATGTAACGTTTGCTCTCTCCGAGCCATGTTTCATCCAATTCGATCAGAAGTGCCGTGGCAATTCTGAGCAATTATTCCCTGTCAGGAAATAATTTAATACATCTTGTCCGTTTTTTCAACTCCTTATTTTGAGTTATTGTCCCGTTTTTTGTGAAAGTTGTTCAAACTGCGGCGGCACATCGCGGGCAGAAAAAGAGCCCTGCGCCGGGAACGGCGCGGGGTGTACCATTGTACACGACCAAGCCGTCACCAAAACAACATCCGGAATCACCATCCGAAAACAGCCAGTTCTTCAGCGGTCAGCTCCCGGACACTGCCGCAGGCAAGACCCTCATCCAGAGTCAGGGCACCGATCGCAACTCTTTTCAGGAAAACTACATTTTTACCGGTGCGTTCACACATCCTTTTGACCTGATGATATTTGCCTTCTGCGATCTCAACATACACCTTGTGCGGATCAGCGGGGTCGATCTCCAGTTTTGCCGGTTTGGCAGTAAATTCTTTGAACTGCATTCCGGAAGCAAAGAGCCGGATATCCTCCTCAACGGCAGGAGCATCCAATTCGGCGTAATAACGTTTGAAAAGATTTTTCCGCGGAGACATAAGTTCATGATCGAATTTGCCGTCATTGGTGAGCAGCAGCAAGCCTTCGGTATCTTTATCCAGTCTGCCGACCGGAAACGGAGCAAAATGCTTGAGATCATCCGGCAGAAGATCCACCACGACCGGATCGCGGTCATCTTCAGTGGCACTCAAATATCCCTGCGGCTTGTTCATCATAAGATAAATGAATTTGCGGTACAAGACCGGTTTGCCATCCACACAAACGGTATCGTTCTGCTCATCGATCTTTATATCTGCAATTTTTGCAACACGGCCATTGACGGTGACTGCGCTGCGTTTGACCAGTCCCCTCACCTCTCTGCGGCTGTAAGGGGAGGCATCGGAAAGATATTTATCCAGACGTATCATAAAGTTTTCTCACTGAAAAATCATATTGCAGTATATCGATATTCCTGCCAGTTGCGGTATAAAACAAATGCCTCTTTGTTCCAGACGACATCCTGCTGAACGGAAAAAATCTCCGGAGTATCCGGCATGCCGGATACAAGTTCAAGCAGCCGTTTGAGCAATGCCTGATCGAACGGACAAAAGTCCAGCCATAAAACCAGCTTATCTTTGGAACGCAGAGAAAAAAGTTTTTCATGCATGTGCTGCAGTTCCTCAAATATCTCATCCGGCGTCTTTTCCGGAGCGGTCTTGTGCAGTTCCTCCGCGCGGATGCGGTTGAAAGCTGTGAGATCAGCCGTCTCCGGAATGATCCCGGTAAGATAATTTTCGCGCCACACCAGCACTTCACCGGAAAATCCTGCGGAGTACCAGCCGTCAAGGGCGCAGTCGCCGTTCAAAATATGCAGGATCATAAATTATTTCCGGTACTGCTCCTTTTCAAGAGCATGAGCGACCGCTTTTATTCTTTTCATATCACTGGGATAAAGCGGAGACACCAGATTTTGTTCAGGAAAAATCCCGTCGGTGAATGTCGGAACGTCGCTGACTTCCTGATAAATATCACTGCAGTCCTGAAACACCCGCAGTCCGAATACCGGCAATATCGCCAGCAGATGATCGAAGATATCCGCCTGGGCTTTTTCGTAATCGATCCACTGAGTGCTTCTGGTAAAGCAATAGATCTCCAGCGGCAGACCGCTGGTCCCCGGAGCCAGCTGACGGACCAGCATCAGCATATCCTGATTGACCGCTTTGTTTGACCGCAGATATTTTTCCACGTAGATGCGGAAAGTTCCGATATTGGTGATGCGCCTGCCGTTGATCGGAGTTGCTCCTTTGGCGGCAAGTTCCGAGTTCCACTCATTGATCTCCTTCTGTTTTTCATTGAGATAATCATCAAGCAGCACAAACTCCTCAAGTCTTTTGATTTCAGCATCTGAAAGAAAACGTATGCTGCGCTGATCGATATAGAGCGACCGTTTTATCCGTCTTCCGCCGGATTCAAACATTCCGCGCCAGTTGATGAAACTTTCTTCGATAAGTTTTCTCACCGGAACAGTTACAATGGTCTTATCCCAGTTCTGCACTTTCACAGTATGCAAAGCGATTTCTGTAACAAATCCGTCAACGTCATGCGAGGGCATAACGATCCAGTCACCGATTTTGAGCATATTGTTGGAATTTATCTGGATACTTGCGACCAGCGCAAGAATGGTATCCTGAAAAACCAGCATCAGCACTGCGGCAACAGCACCGAGTCCGGAAAGCATGATGACCGGACTTTTATCAAGAATGAAAGAAATGACCAGAATGGCAGCAACTATAATAAGCAAAATTTTACCAAGCTGGAGATAACCTTTGATCGGACGGGATTCGGAATTTTCCCGTTTCTGATAAAAAACATTCACCAGATCCAGCAGGAGCATCAGACTTTTGGTAAGAAAAACCACCAGCAGGATGATACTCAGCTTCCGGACAAAAATTTTAACATTTCCGTGCACCTCCGGAAACAGCACCGGCATGTAATAAAGTACGACCACCGGTACGATGTTGGCAAGACGGGATGCGATCTTAAGGATCAGATTCTGTCCTGCTTCATCACTGTCGGAAAGACGGCTGAATATCTGTTTCATCCCCCGCAGGAGTACGTTTTTGACAAAAAAATCCGCAACTGCACAGATACAGCAGGCCGCCACCAGAACGATGCAGTGATAAACAGCCGGATGCTCCTGAATAAACTTATACACCATCTCAAGATGACCCATATATATTTTTCCTTGTTCTTTCTGAAATGTACGCACTGCGGCGGAAACTTGAAAATCCTGTCAGTTCCCATCCGCCGGGAGAATAATATATCAACACTGCTCTGATTTTTCAAATCAGGATGCAGAAAACTTTGCACGTATCAAAGACGGAGAGATACGGTCGATAACCTTGTTTTCCCTGCCCACCCCTCCCCGGCAGGCGGCACGACTCAATCATGAAATCCGCAATTGTTTTCACACTCGATACGGCTGCAATGCAGAAATGCCGCCATCGGAGAATTTTCATCTGTGAAAAAATATCCTGCCTTTGTTTCATAGGCAAGAGTGTAAGTCTGATCTTCTTCAAAACAGTTGTTTTTCACCTCTGCATGTTCGACCGACATCATGGAAATCAGCGTTTTCCGGCGGGAACGGAAACGGTTGTTGCGGACACAGATATGATTGTGATAGCAGAAGTCCTCTTTGAGACTCCTCAACTCCGGGAATACAGCCAGCACCTCTTTTGTCGCGCCGCGCGGATTGTAACAGCAGTTGTCGAAGAAATTGTTTTCGATCACCGCCCCGCCCACCGGTCCGGACTCATACCAGTAACTGAAATCCCCTGAAATAAAAACTCCCGCACCGGCGGTGTGAAAGTGACAGCCGCAAATCCGGATCTTTTCCAATCCGGATGCCAGAACCCCGCGATTGCTCATCGAGCGGCAGACAGTATCGGTGATTTCAAGTTCAGCCCGGGTCTCCAATATCCATCCGGGATCCCCCTCGGTAAAACTTGCCGGAAGCTGTTTCTCATCAAAATCCACCACCATCAACGCCTTGTTTACCAGTTTGGTTCCCGTCAGTTCCAAAGTTGCGTACGGCATGCCGTCAGACCGGCGGAGCAGCTGCAGATGATCTCCCGGACGGACATTGAAAATGCCCTGCTGCTGATAGTGTCCGGGTTCAAGATAGTACATTTTGCCGCCGGGGATACGGCTTTTGAGTTTGCGGAAAACGCCGTGAACATTGATGGAGTCATCAAGTGTCCCTGAAAAACGGCATCTGCTTATTTTGATCTTTCCCCTGCAGTCGGTGATGTGAAGTGCATCATCTGAAACCGAAGCACGGCGGCCGCGCGGTTCGATCACCGCAGAGTCTATTGCACAATTTTCACTGTTCTGGATAAGAAATCCCATTCCGGCAGCATGGTAAAGCGTAACTGCGTTTATCTGTATGTCACGGCAGTTGTCAAAGACCATGCCGGGACAAAGACGCAGCTCATGTTTTACCATGAATGCAGACGCCGTCACTCCGTCAAAACGGTCCTCGACTCCGACCAATCCGTTTTCGTAACGGATATTGCGGTTCGGGATACTGACGGTCACGGAAGAAAAATCTATCTCACCGCGTCCGGGATCGTAACTGTGGAACGGCAGGACTCCGCTCAAATTATCATAAAAATCCCCGGTAAATACGATTTTGCCGTTATCGACACGGTGTCTGCCGCCGAACCGGAACCACGCAACACCATTCCCGCGGCGGACCAGATCGGCATCGGAAACAAAGGAATCTTCAAAATCCACCCGGAGTCCCTCCACGGTCAGTTTGCGGCAGTTGAAAGCGCACAACGGAGAGATCCTGCCGTGAAAGATCAGCAGCGCACCATATCCGCTTACGGTGAAATCCTCAACATCCTCCAGCAGTATCGCAACAGTTTTCACACCCTCGTCGTTGTTGGAAAAACAACAGTAACGCTGCGGACAATGTTCCGGATAAAAATGGTATTCCCCCGGCGGAAAAAATAATTTACGATCGCCGTTAACCGCAGCTGCAACAGCAGCCTGCAGCGCAGCAGATGAAGAAAGTCCATCTTTAAGAAAATCAGTAAAGCAGCTCATTGTTTCTCCATAAATATTGATCCGTCATCCAATTGACACCGCCGGGGACGGGAACACTGTTAAAAAAACGGCATGAACCGGTAAATATTTCGCCGGTATCCACCGTACGGAGTTTATCATCAAATCATAAAGTCACCGGCAGCACTGACCCTATTTTCACCAGTTCCCGGTCTGCAAATGTCATAGTATACCATCAGCGGCAGTTTTTTTCAACCGCCATTCCGCAAACTTGCGGCAAAAACAAATCATTTTTCCAATATCATCACAGGATGAACAACAGCTCCGGATCAATGCGGTTATGCATTTGCCCATTGCTGCTGTTATCAGCTTGTCCGTATCGCACTTCAGATCAGATTTTTTGTTTTTTCCGACAGCCTTTTCCGACACAAACTGTTAGATTTCAAGCGCAAAGTGTTTTAAACTGTTATATTTCTTTAAAAGTCATATCCAACCGCTTTTTTCTGCTTGAAAAGTAAACTGCTATGGTGTATTGTAAATAACATATCCGGCAACTGTTAGTTTTTTCTGAAAGGTATTTTATTATGAATGATCGTTTTGACAACGGCTATCTCAAAGCTCCTGCCGGAGCTGATCTGGAGTTTCCTGCGGAGCGTATATCGCACCGGCAGATATTTCTTGATCCTGAATTTGAAACGGTCAATACCTGCAATCCGGCGATCGGCGACGTTGACGGAGACGGTCTGGATGAAATCGCCATCCCGTTCAACATGGGCGAAACCGATGTGCTGCGTCTGTACCGCGGAGACGGCACCATAATCTGGGAGTGCCGCAATGAACCCGGAGCCGAAGAAGCCGGCAGCAACTCGGCGTTGTTTGAAATGCGTTTCAATACAGAAAAATCATGGCCGGCAGAACGCAGGATACGTTTTTATCACAGTTTCTATAATGATCCGCTCTGTCCTCCGCAGGATCTCTGCCACCTCTGGTACAGAAACAATCACCGCCACCTGCTGACCGAGATCTGCGATGTTGACGGCGACGGAGAAAAAGAGGTCATCGCAGGAGACGGCCCCATATATATCATCGACGGCAAAAAAGGAACCGTCAAACGGATGATCGAACTCGACGGCATGTGTCCGCTGTGGAACTGCATGTATGATCCGGTCCGTAAAAAAACGGTCATAGCGGTGACCAGATACAAATTCCGCGGAGAAGAAAAGGCAGCAGTCATGCTGATCGACGGTGCCAGCGGCGAGATCCTCTGGGAAAAACCGATGCCCGGCGGACAATTTGCCGACTGCATGCATAACGGCGACCTCAACGGCGACGGCAGACCGGTATTCGGTTTCAGCATCTCCTCGCCGGTGGAAAAATTCTACTGCATGGACCTCGACGGAAATATCCTCTGGGAAAAAAGCGTACGGAAAGATCTGGGAGACGATGCCCATGTCGACAGTTTTCTCATCGACCGTATTCTGCCGGAAGACGATCCGGTTGCCGGCAAGCAGCTTGCGCTGGTCTGCGGTCCCAACGTTTTCACCAGTTCCGGCAAACTTATCTGGAAGAAGATAGAAGATGAAGATCTTTATCACTCGCAGCATATCATGGCAGGCAAATTCCTTCCGGATATCCCGGGCAAGCAGATCTATGTCTGCGAATCCTTTGTCCGCCGTTCACATCTGTTCGACTGCCGCGGCAATAAACTCTGGACCTATGACAACTATACCTGCCACTCAAACGGTAAAGCATGCGAAAGACTGACCACCGCAGGTTGTATCTGCGACTGGTACGGCGACGGAAAAGAATATATTTTTCAGACCGAAATGAGTTTCCGCAAAGAGCTGTGGCCGTCAATCGCCGCCCTGCCGCCTGAAAAACGGCTGCGGTTTGCACATCTGCTCGACGGCAGCGGCAAAGCATTGGAGATCTTCCCCATCACCTGCTGTCCCATGTGCGCGATCCCCTGCCGGGTAACAGCATCAGCCGGACAGGATATCGTGATAATAGGACATCATGACAGTACGATACATATTTATTCAGCCAAATAAATAAGGAGTGTTTCCGGTGGGCAAATCAGCCAATGCACGCGAAATGATTTTGGAAGAACTCCGCAGCGGAAGATATCGTGAGAACGATATCCTGCCGCCGGTGAGACAACTGGCTCTCCGCTGCGGAACAAGTGTATTTTCTATCAGCCGCGTACTGAATCAGCTCGCTGCTGAAGGGATCATTGCCACCAGACGCGGTGCTCCCACCAGAGTTCTTAATACCATGCTTCCGGCGGAACCGCTCGAACTGAAGCTGTCTGATATCTCTGAACTCTCTGTAAGAAAATTAAAACAACTGCTTTTCAAAAAGGTATTTGCAGCAGATTTTCAGCAGCGGTATCCGGAGTGTTCGATCTGCTGGGAACAGGTTTCAGGCACTGGAGCAAAAGAATCTGTCGATTCACTGATAAGAAAAAAAATCTCCCTCAACAGTTTCCAGTTTACTCTGCTTGATTTTCTCATCAGCGAAAAATGCATCGCCCCGCTGCCGCCGCGGCTGCAGGAAATACACCACAAGCTGCCTGAAAAATTCAGAAATCCCGGCTGCCGCGGCAATGTGCCTTATGCGCTGCCTTTTTCTGCTTCGGTAAGTCACTTTTCGATCGAAAAAAAGCTGCTGAACAAAGTCGGATATGATACCGCTTCCCCGTTCCTGAAACGCAGTGAATTTTTTGAAATGCTCCGTGATATTAGCCGCATCACCGGCAAGCCGGTCCTGAAAATCTCGCACGGACACATCCTGGCGATGATGATGATGGTTTTCTGGCGTCAGGACTATCCCGACCGGCAGGTGGCATGGAACTCGCCCGAAATGGCGGAAATTTTAAAACTGTTTCTGAAAGCATTGTTTGAAGACCATACCATTACTTTTTTCAATCCGGATGAACTCATACTTCCGGCGGAGGAATTCTACGATCCGAATGCCTCCGCTTTTCTCGATTCGCGGCTCAACCGCATGTATTCCTCCGGACGGGCGGAAGAGTTTGCGATCGTTCCGCTTCCCGACAATGATTCAGGCAGGCGTTTTATCCCGCTCAACGGTCTGGCATGGGCGATCAACGCCAGACAGAAACTCTCGCAGATCCGCGCGACAGGAAATTATATCGCAGAATATGAAGAATATCTGCGCCGCTGGGACCGCGATCCAGAATATGATATTTTCACCATTCAGAGCATCCACCGCAATTTCCACAGCGGGACCTGCGGCATGCCGTTCGGAGTGCTGCCGGAACACAGCGATTTTTACCGCGAACTTTTTCACCACGGGGAATTGGAAGCCAATGAAGCCGACTGGGAGAAGATCGTGGTCGCAGAATATGTTGAACGTCTGCTGCAGCTGCCTAAAAGAAATAATCCAGAAATATGGCTGCTGGCTTTCGCTCAGTTGAGTTAAAAATCTGTTTTCAAGTAAAGGAAAGGATGAGATATGAAAAAAATGTTCGTAAAATCATTGTCCATGCTCTGTCTGTTGTGTTTCAGTGCCGCTGCAGAACAAATCCTGTGGAAATTTGATGCAGGCGATGACAGGCAGGCTCCTGAAGCCGGTTGGATCAGGCTCGGTCGCAGAACTGCATATAATGATAAAACCGGTTACGGCTGGGTAAAAGAATGGGGCATCCCGTGGTTCTACGCAAAGGATTCAGGTCCGGGTAAAGACGGACTCAATGCCTCCAGAACCGGCATCGACGGCGTGTTCAAATGCAAAGTCCCCAATGGGATATACCGGGTAACGGTGACTCTGGGTATGCGCAAACCCTCCGAAGGCAGAACCGGACAATGCGTGGAGATCAACGGCAGAACAGTTCTTGCTCCTCCTGGAGTCGGCGGCTGGGGTTCCCTGGTGAAACGGGCACTGCCGGCAGTCGTCACTGACGGAATGATGAAAATAAGATTTTTCACCACTGCATCACGCAGCAGCGACAGAACATGTGTCGGAGCGATCGAAATAGAAAAACTCTCCGGACCGCAAAGCGAGCAGGTCCGGCAGGAGTTTGAAGCCGCCCCGCTTGCAGGAGATGAATCCGCCAAACCGGTCAAAGTGAAAGCCGGTAAACACACTTTGCAGGTCTTTCACAGAGTGATAAACAAACCATTGCCGCCGGACGCAGGAAAATCTCCTTTTTTCTTTATCCGCGATTTCAGCGGCGATATGCTTGATGACACCGTTCCGCGCCGCGGAGAATATCCGGCTGTCATCAACGGATTTTCTGCTGCGGGCGAGATCAACGGATTTTTTGCGGCACTCCATGCTCCGCGCAAAGTCACCGTCAAAAAAATCACATTGAGCGATTTGAGTTCCGGCAAGGAAGTCATCTCTTCCAGCAACGCGGAACTTTTTACGCTGACCAATCTTTACCGCTCTGAATATGACAGCAACCGCTTCATCGGACGCAAAACCGCTGAACTTCTGGAATATGATCTTCCGGCTGAACTTGCCGCAGGAAAAACCCTGCCGTGTTACTTCACCGTTTCAGTTCCAGCAGATACTCCGGCAGGAACCTATAAAGGTACTTTTTCAGCAGAAACTTCTGAAGGAGTGATCTCTGCCCCGGTCACCCTTACCGTTTCAGCGATCAAACTCAAACCGCATGACCGCGATTTCATTCTTTCAGCAGATGCCGACCGCTGGCGCGGAATGACCGACAGAGAGATCGACCGCGAACTTTCAGATATGGCGCGTCACGGGATCAACGGATTGACTTTACGCATGGCTCCCGGCGGCGGAATACTCCACGAAGACGCCCAGGGCAATGTCATAAACGCCGATTTCGACCGTCTGGAACCCATGCTCAAACGCGCTGCGGCTCTCGGACTCAACCGCAAGATACTTCTGAGCGGAACCAATATGACTTTGTGGGGTATCAACAGCCTGAAAGTCGCCACCAAAGGCAGCTGGAAACAGAGCAACGGGATACTGACAATTTCGCACGGCAGCGAAAAACAGAACAGCGAAATACGCAGCACATACTGGTGTGCGGCTTTTCCGCAAAAACGCTATATCCTGAAAGTGACCTACCGTATGCCGGCAGGTTCCGCCTATGCTCAAATAAAACTGTTTGACAGCAGCAGAAAAAGCGTTGCCAAGCCCCTGCGTTTCAATATTCCGCGCTCCGATGAATTCACGACCGGAACTTTTGAATTTGAAACGCAGTTTCCGACCGCGCAATTCATGTTCCATTTATACTTTTCAGGAAAAGAAAACCTTGAACTGAAAACTTTGAGCCTGAAAGCTGCGGATGCCCCGGCGGGAGAACTGCTGTCGCACAGTAATTTCCGCCGCATCACTCCTCCGTTCGACTCCAATGCTCCGTGGCCTCCGGTCCTTGCGGATCAGTACCGCCGCATCATTGCCGCCAATGCTTCTGCCGTCAAACGCCTGGGATTTGAACCGCTGATCTTCGGAACAGATGAAGCCGGCAATGATCCAAAGTCCGCCGGCAGAGAGATCCAGGAACTTGCCGAAGCACGCAAGGCAGGCGGAGTTACTTTCTGCAACTGCAGTCCGGCAATGGCGGAAAAAGCACTGCCACATCTTGATGTCATCTGCTGTTATTCAAGTTTTATTCCGGATGATCCTGATAAAACTCTGCTCAAACGATATCACAAAATGGGCAAAAAACTCTTTGCGGTTTCAGCCGGAACTTATGCCGGACAGAATTTTTCCATCATGCCCAACCGCTACAATTCAGGATTTTATGTTGCAAAAACCGGCGTGGACGGTTTGTGGATATGGACATATCAGCGTGTCCGGAATGATCCGTTTGATGATTTCGATGATACCGGCAAAAAATACGCACTGGTCTATCCGCCGCGCAAGGCAGGCGGAGAGCCGGTCAAATCCATCGCCTGGGAGGGTGTGCGGGAGGGTATCCGCGATTACACCTGGTTCCGCAATCTGGAATACGCCATTGAACAGGCGCAGAAAGAAAAGCGCACCGCTGATGCAGAACGCGGTAAAACCGTACTCAACTGTATCCTGCAGGCGATACCGGCAGAAGGTTCATTCTCTGCATCAAGTTTCAATGACAAGGCAGCCGACCGCCTCCGCCGTCTGTGCGCGGTGGGTATAGAAGCAGCCAACGGCAGAAGCGAACTGCTCGGCAAAGCTGCTCTTGGCAGAAAACCGGTATTCTCTCACAAAATGCTGCCATCCCGGGAAATTGCGGAAAAACCGCTGCTCATCCCCGGAGCAGATAAAGGAAACCGCTGGAAAAATGCTCTTGTTATCAACCGGCTTTTCAACTATATCACCAAAGAACCGTGGAACAACAGCAAATACCAGACTGTTTTCAAAATAACTTCAGACAAAGACAATCTTTATCTGCGTGCGGACCTCAAATATCCGGCAGATTCAAAATCCGCTCCGGGCAAGGGAGAGGCTGCAGGTTTTTCCGGAGATCACATTGAATTTATGATCGAACCCGTCCGCGGCAGCGGCAGATGGTACCAGTTTGCGGTCAACCGCAGCGGACAGAAAAGTGAGATGTATTGTGCAGGCAGCCGTTCTGCAAAAGAAAATATGTTCGTGGTAGACTACGGCGAACATGCCCGCGATATCTCATGGAGCTGCCGGTGGGATGCCAAAGTCACCAATACTCCGGGGGCATGGCATGCCGAACTTACGATACCGCTTAAATCGATCAATGCCGTTTCAGGCAACTTCTGGGGCGTGCTGACCGCCCGCTGCGGAATAGGAAACAATATCGTAAACAAGGCGTTCGGATTTTTTGATCAGCCCGAAAAATTCCCGTCAATGATCGCCGCCGGAGAAGCAGGACTGCGTACAGTTCCGGAGATCCCCAATGTCATCGGCATAAACGCCATAAATCTGCGTTTCAGCAACCTGCGTGACGGCAAACTTGTACTGCGGGAATTTACCGGCGGCAAAGCTACTGAATTCAAGACCGCTGTCAGAAAAGACGGAATTGCCGGACTTCACTACCGCCTGACTCCGAAGACCGGCAAAATAGAAATCGAAGCCATGGACCGGTCAGGCAGCAGCGTCTGGAAAAACACTTCCAATATCAGGATGGCAGATGCTCTGACCGTTTCCGCTGCGGAACGTGTATTTTTCGATGATTCAGGCAAACTTGCTGTAAAGGTCCAATGCAGTATCACTCCGAGACTTGCCAAAAATGCCGTTCTTGAGATCGTATTGCAGAACACTGCCGGAAAAGTTCTGTTCAGTCAGAAGTTCCCCGCCAGGAACGCAGAGTTTTCCTGCGGTCTGGATGCTTTTGAAAACGGTTTCTACCGTATGGTTTTAAATATAAAAGAAGGTAAACGGATATACGCTGTCAAAACCGTAGATTTTGCAGTTCTCAAGGCAAAGTAAATTTATCGCAATTCACAGGAAAGGGTATTTTTATGAAAACTTCAAATCAGACACAACAATTCCGCTTCACTTTGATAGAGCTCCTGGTAAAAAGATCACATCTCTGCTGTGATCGTGTTTACGGCAAAGAAGGAAGTTTTTCACCTGCCCATAGGCAGGTGAAGCTGTACAGCTTCACCTTAATAGAGCTTCTTGTGGTCACTTCACAACACTGCCGTCATTTTATACATAACGCCGTTTTTGCGTCAGCAAAAACTTTGCCGCTTTTCTTGAAAGGGGAATGGGGTTTGGGGAAAGGGGATTATCGAAGCCGACGGTCGGCCTTTTCCCGGGAAAAGAAGTTTTCCCCTTTCCCCAAGAACGCCTTTACCTTAATAGAGCTTCT
>JAZSGR010000100.1:0-8168 GCA_045532825.1 Victivallaceae bacterium
GAGTTTTGCGCCGAGTACGGTGCGGGAGTGTACCTTTGTACACGACCAAACCGGCACAGGCGCAAGGCTCGAGATTGCCCGCGATGCGCCACCGCAGTTTGAACAACTTTCACAAAAAATGGGACAATAACAAAAAATCAGAGCAGATGTTTTTGAGGACTTTTAAAATATCCCCCGTAAATTCAGCCGATGAAAACGATGTTTATTCTGTGGATCCCGGCTTTGACCGGAGTTTCATCCATAAAGACGGTCAATATTCCGCCGTCATCACTGCGGCTGATATCAGTTGTTCCGCCGGTTATTTTGAAATCGAATTCCGGAGTTGTGCCGGGAAAATCGATCTCAACGCCCAGTTTTTCCACCCCCAGGGCGGCGCAGGCCGGCGGAACGATGAACTCCAGTTCAACTTCAAGAGAACCGTCATTTCCTGCGGTCCACTTCTGTGTAAATTCCATTTCTTCATCACGGCAGTTTTTTGCCAGTACCACGGCGTGGGTCTCTGCGGTGTTTCCGGCGGCGCCGAGACGGTCCGGCACACAGCGGAGTCTGCCCAGAGCCGGAGCAGCCGCTTTCAGTCTCGGACCGCGGGTAATAAGCACTCTGCCATCCGCAGACTGCCAGGAGCGCAGCCCTTCTGCTACGATCACAGCCCGGATGCCGTCATGTTCGATCTCTATACATTCAGCATGGGAAATCATATTCATTGTTGAGGTTCCTGTTGAGGTTTCTGTTGAGTTTTTCTGCTGTTTTTTCTTGCAGTTCTGTTGAAAAATCCCGAATCGGGATCGGTGGCGTAATAAGGATACCGTTTTCTCACCTCATCAGAGACTCCCGGCATGATGTACTGGAAACGCTTGTAGAACCAGAGGTACTGTTCCGGATCGTTGCGGATGTATTTTTCAGAAATCGCCATGAGTTCCTGCAGAACCTCACGGTCACCGGCATATTCTGAAAAGTTTTTGGAAAGATATTCGATGTGTGCGGTGTTCCTGCCGTCGGCAAGACGCAGACATGAACCGTAAATTATCACCACCGGTATATCATGGGCATCGCAGTAACGCTTCAGCGTCGCCGGAGCTGTGCTGCTCGGAACCGGAATTCCGAAAAAGTCGACAAATTCCCCGCCGTCACGCACTCTGGTATTCTGGTCGATGAGCGTGCCAAGACTTTTACCGCTGCGCAATGCGGAGATCGAAGCGCGCATGGCACCGCGTGAAAAAATCACTTCCAGTCCACGTGTGCGTTCTCTGCCTCCGGCATTGAGCAGTTTGTTCATGTACGGATTTTTCATCGGTTTGGCGATCGCCGCCATGCGGAGTCCGGCGTAGAATGGTGCGACCACTCCGGACGCCTCCCAGCTGCCCAGATGCGGATTGACAAAAATGACCCGTTCTCCGGCTGCCGTGTGACGGGCGAGAGCTTCTTTTACGCTGTCCGGCATGTGGTAACAGCGGACGATGCGCCGGGGATTACCGCTTGCCCAGAAAAATTCGATCAGATTCCACGCTATGTGGATAAATGACTTGCCTGCAATGCGTTTGCGTTCACTTTCATCAAGTTCCGGCATAGCACTTTCCAGATTGGCAAGGACAATTTTTTTCGCTCCCGGCACCAGCCATGCTGCCCTGCCGAGAAAAACAGCACACGGTTTTATCATGAAAAACGGCATATTGCGTATGATGAAAAACGGCAGGATACTCAATACAAATTCCGCTCTGTGCCGGAGATCACGTAAAAAGTGACGCATGAGAACAACTCCTTTGATATAAACGTACGCTCTGTATTAATATACAGTGTTGTCCGCCCGGTTTCAATCTCCGGAAACAGTTGAAATGATCGCCGCCAGCTGCGGGATGAGCTGTTTTTTGCGGCTTACGGCTCCTGCCATGAAGAAAAGGTCATCTCCGCAGCGGTCGTAAGGCAGCAGTGAGGAAATCCTTTTGTCTCCGCAGAACAGCAGTTTGGAGTTGCCGCGGACGGCATCAGTGACCATGAGAGCGATGAAATCAAGTTTGCCCAGTTCCACCCGTTTCTGCAGTGCGCTGAAGATCTCCTCATAGCGGCGGTCGATGAGTTCAAGATCATTTTCCTCGACCTGCGATACCGCGAAACGGAAATCTTTTTCAATGTAGTCCTTGCGGTCGGACTCAATGACTTCGTCAGCCGGTTTCACTGCAAGCGGTGAATCTATTCTGGAGAGTTCCTCCATGAGCTCCGCCCCCTTTACGCCGGAGATCTTTTCCAGCCATTCCATCATTCTGCAGTCGAGCTGCGCTGTGGTGGGGGAACGCAGATTGAGCGTATCGGTAACGATACCGCCTGCCAACAGACCGGCAAGCTCGGGAGTCAGGCTTTCTCCGGAACTCTTGAACATGGATGCCACCAGAGTACAGGTACTTCCTACTATATCTCCGGTGAATTTGATCGGTGCGCTGGTCGGCATCATGCCGATACGGTGGTGATCCACCACTTCGATCACCGGCAGTTCAGCCACTCCCGGCAAACTCTGTCCGGGTTCGTTGTGATCGACCAGGATCACCGAAAACGGCGGTTCTTCTGTGATGCTGCGTTTCATGATGATACCGGCAAGTCTGCCGTTTTCGATGACCGGAATCGCATCTTCCGGAGAATCATGGATGCGTTTTTTCACTTCGCGCACCCTTTCAGACGGAGACAGGGTGAATTCCGCATCGCTGAGGCCGAATATCTCCACCGGCATACTGAACTTCAACCGGCGGATGACCGTCGCTGAATCGCATGCTGTACGCAGAATAGTGATCCTGCGCCGTTTGGCTTCTTCGGAAATCAGCGGCTCCACCGGACGGTTGCCGGTAACGATCAGCAGTTTTATCATACGCTGAAGCGCACGCAGATGGATCTCCGGACGGTCACCGACGATCAATACCGGATTTTCTTTGCGGTCGGCAGGAATATGCTCATCGAAACTGTCCACGCCCATAGCTGCCACGTACACGGTAAAATCCTGCAGTTCCTCCGGCACATCATGTTCGGGTAGCGCAGCATCTATCACTCTGGCGATGAGCTGTATAGATGAATGTATATGCCTGCCGGTAAGACTTACATCGTTATCCTCTTCGGTATTCAGCCACCTGGCGAGCAGGGCAAGAGGACTGAGCATTCCGAGATATTTTTTCCCGTCCACCACCGGCAGCCGGGGGCATCCGGATTCATGCAGAGCCTTCACCGCCAGAAAAAGCGGAGTTCCAGCCGGAATGGTGGGTATGTCGTTATTCATGATGTCCCGCACACGCAGATGCAGGTCGTTGTAAGTTTCCGGCAGTTTGTGTTTGAAACGTTTATACAGCCATTGCGCTCTTTCAGATGGTACACCGGGAGAAACGGCAACGATATTTTTCACTCCCTGACGGCGGCGCAGTTCGGCAAGTGCTGTGGCTGCGGCAAGACTGTCCACATCCGGATTGCGGTGTCCGGTTACAAAGATCTTTTTATTCATGCAAATCATCCTTTCGGTTTAAATATTTCCAGATTTCCTCCTGACTGCGGATGCCGCCGGTTACAGCCGGAGCAGGAGAGTTGTTCTCCGCAGTCAATTCACGTGCTTTGCAGTTATCAGCAAACTGCAGATCCAGTATTTTCCGCAGAGTTCTGCGGCATTTTTCCTCTTCCACGGGGAACAGCAGTTCCACTCTGCGGTCGAGATTGCGCGGCATCCAGTCGGCGGATGACAGACAGTATTCCATTTTTCCGCCGCTGCCGAATTCAAAAATGCGGCTGTGTTCCAGATAACGGTCCACTATACTTACTATGCGCAGATTTTTTTCATTTTTCCGCGGCAGCATACAGCAGATCCCGCGAACGGAAAGCTTCACTTCGACACCCTCTGCCGCCGCCCGCCGGAGCAGCCGGATCATTTCCTTATCCGACAAACTGTTCATCTTTGCCCTGATACTGCCGCTGCCGCCTGACCGTACTGCCTGAATTTCCCGTTCGATCAGGTTTTCCAATCTGCTGCGCAGGGCAAATGGTGAGATGCTGATCTTCCGGCATTCCGGCTGACTGTATTTTCCGGAGGAACAGAGGACTTTGAACAGCTCTGCAGTATCCCGGCAGAGCAGCTCATCACAGCTGAATAATCCGGCATCGGTGTAGGAAACAGCGGTACGGTCGTTGTAATTACCGGTAGCAAGGTGGACATAATGTTTTTCCCTCCCCTGTTCCATACGGGTCACAAGCAGGGCTTTTGCGTGTACTTTCATTCCCGGTATGCCATAGACCACATGAACGCCTGCGCTTTCCAGTTTACGGGCAAGAGAAAGATTGCTGCTTTCATCAAAACGTGCTTTGAGTTCCACGCATACAGTAACCTGCTTGCCGTTTTCCGCCGCCCGCATAAGAGCGCGTATCACCGGGGAACCGGCAGCAGTACGGTAGAGAGTCTGTTTGATATCCGTTACATCAGAATCATCAGCCGCCTCTTCCAGCATCCGTATCACCGGGGAAAAACTCTGATAGGGCAGAGCCAGCAGAACAGATCCGGCATCTTTCAGGGCATCGAGGACTTTTTTTCCCTGCGGCAGTTCCTCCGGTTCAGACGGTATCCTGACAGCGTACCGCAGATCCGGACGGTCTGTCTTCTCAAGCAGCTTAAACAGTCGGCAAAGGGCGATCATGCCGGTCGTGTGAAAACAGTATATTTCATCGATTTTCAGAATATTCCGGAGTTCTGCAAGAGTGGAAACATGCAGTTTTCCTGCGGTTTCCAGTCTTATTGCATCACGTCTGCGGCATTCTGCCGGCAGCGCATCGATGTATCCGGCAAGTTCCTCTTTTCCGGAATCAGGGATCTTGAAAGCCATATCGCGGGTGACACGGAAAAACATGATTTCAGAAAGGTTTTCCGGCAGAAATTCCGGAATGATCTTTTCCACCGGGAAAAACACGTTTTCCATTCTGAAAAACTGTCCGGTCTCCTCCGGTATTCTGATAAAAACCGGTTTTCTGCTGCCGTCATCATCACGCCGCATTGCCGCAAGTCCGGTATCGCCATTGGCAAAAAACGGCAGTATCCCGGTATGCAGAGTCAGATGCGGTTCTATCTGTTCATGAAAAATGCGCAGGAGAGGATCTTTTACTTTTTCCGGCAGACGGTCATCTGTAAAGATTTTTATATTCTGCTTTGCCAGTTCCGGCAGCAGTTCACCATAAAGACACTTTTCTCTGCATTCAATAAAATCCACAGTTTCCTGCCGCAGTTTGAGCAGCAGTTCCTGTTGCGTCATACCTTCCTGAACGCATTCATTCTGCAGGTTTTTCACTCCGGGAACGCGTACCATGAAAAATTCATCGAGATTACGATCCGTAATTGCGATAAACTTCAATCTTTCCAGCAGCGGATTGTTCCGGCAGCATGCTTCTGCCAGCACCCGGCGGTTGAAATCGAGCCAGGAGAGTTCCCGGTTGAGGAACTCTCCGCAGCCGGGAACGGGATTTTTATCCGGCATCATCATATCTGCGGTTATTTTTCATTCGCAGCATCGAAAAGACTGCTGAACCATGACCCGGTATCCGGATTGTAGTAAATATAGTTTTTCTTTGCGAATTTGGCAATACCCCTTGCGGTATAGTGATCTATACCGACCCGGAGGGTGACCCAGCTTTCCTGTCTGCCGTCATCGGCGGGCAGTTCAGGGATGAATTTTGCGGCGAAGCGGCTGTCCACCACCAGAACCACGGGTATTTCCCGGCTGCTGCCGGCAAGCAGCTGCCACTGGACCTTGCCCATGCGGCTGAGTTTGAACTGCAGATCGCAGGCATCAGGATTGCCCGGACGCGGTATAACCCTTACATCACGCAGATATTTACTGCTGAAATTCTGATTGGTATTGATCCACACGGTCCTGCCGTTGGGCATCGGGAGTTCTTTTTCCAGATCGCTGGCACGCGGATACTCCACCACCGAAAACACCCCGACGACAAAACGCGGACGGTAATTTTCGTTATTGGGATCATCATAATTTACCGAACCGTCTTCCAGTGCTTCACGGAATTCTTCGCATCCGCAAAACAGAAAAAGTGCGCAGATCGCGGACAACACAGAGAAAATTTTCACTTTTTTCATTATTTTTCCTTAATTCTACATCAATTTTTTTTGCGATTACAATGATACGCATGTATATTACACCGTTTTTTAAAATATTCCAGTAAATTTGAGAGAAATTTATGATAAAATATGTGGTGATCGGTGATCCGGTAAGTCACAGCCGTTCTCCGGGAATGCAGAATCCGGCTTTTGAACGCGCCGGTTTGGGCCGTCCCTACGGACGCAGACACGTACTCCGTGAGGAACTGCGGGATTTCGTTACAGAGGCAAAAAAACGTTACGCCGGAGTCAATATCACCGTGCCGCATAAAGAGGCAGTGATACCTTTTCTTGACAGCATCGATCCGCTGGCGGCATTGTGCCGCAGTGTGAATACACTGGATATCCGCAACGGCGCAGTCAGAGGCTTTTCCACCGACGGTTACGGACTGGAATATGCCATGCGGGAAAATTTTCAACTTGCTCCTGCCGGAAAGACTTTCTGCTTCGCCGGATGCGGCGGAGCATGCCGTGCGGCAGCGATACATCTTGCATCAAAACAGGCGGGCAGGATCTTTCTTGCCAACCGTACGGTTTCGCGTGCCGGAGATATCGCACAGGTGATCTCTGAAAATTTTCCGCAGTGTCAAGTGGAATTTTTTGAACTTGGAGACCGCAGAAAAATGGAACAGGCTCTTATGCTTTCAGATGCACTGATACAGGCGACGAGTCTCGGATTGAAAGAGGATGATCCTGCCCCGTTCGATACAAATCTGCTTGAAGCCAATAAAAAGCTCTGCGTATTCGATACCATTTACAAAAACACGCCTCTGCTTCAGAAAGCGGCTGCTCTCGGAATGAAACATGCAGGAGGCAAAGCCATGCTCATCCATCAGGGCGCGGCAAGTTTCCGCATCTGGACAGGCCTTGAACCGGATATCGAAGCTATGAAACAGGGTTTTGAGATCACGCCGGTGACAGACGGCGACGGAGAGGAGTGAAAAAATGTTGTTTTTCAACAGTATGCCGACAGCATCTTATGACTGGTGGTTCCGTGCCGGCTTTGAGTATCCGCATTGTCTGGCATTTGCCTTGTTTGCCGTTTTTGTTTTCGGCAGCTGCTGGGGCAGTTTCATGAATGTCTGCATCTGGCGTATGCCGCGCCGGGAATCGGTAGTCACTGCGCCGTCGCACTGCACGACCTGCGGAGCGGATATCCGCTGGTACGACAATCTGCCGGTGATAAGTTATATCGTTCTGCGCGGGAAATGCCGTGTCTGCCGCACCCATTACTCCTGCCGTTATTTTCTTGTGGAGCTGATAATGGGGCTTCTGTTCTGCGGCTGTTTCATCAAAGCAGGATTATCACAACAGGAACCGGGAGTGATCGCTTCATACTGGATAACCCTGCTGTTTGCGGTCGCGGCAGCGTGGATAGATGCTGAACACCGGATAATTCCCGATGCGCTCAACTATCCTGCAATGCTGCTCGGCTTGATCTGTGCAGCAGTTTTTCCGGAGGTCTGGGGTGTCAAAGCGTGGTGGATGTCGCTGCTTTACTCATTTCTTTCGGGCCTGCTGCCGGGGATCTATTTAAGTTTATTTGCGCTGATCGGCAGAAAGATCTCGGGCAAAGATGTTCTCGGCTGGGGCGATGTCAAATTCGTTACCGCCTCCGGAATGCTGATCGGACTGCCGGGCGCCTTTTTCGTATTGCTTGCAGGATCTCTTTCAGGCTGCGTTGCCGGAGTAACCTGGTCGGTACTGCGTAAAAAGCCGTTGCGCAGTACGGTCATACCATTCGGACCTTTTCTTGCCGGAGCGGCGGTCATCTGGGCGTTTGCCGGCAACTTCATACTGAAAAAATAAAAGTTGTTCAAACTTCGGCGGCGGCCGGTTGCCGCCCCCACGAGTTATCAGACCTGACCGACTATACAAAACTTGCGCTGCTGTACCGTGTGGGGTAAATAATTATGCTGCTTTGCTTGTCTGGCAATAAGCCGGATATGCCGTATAAGCCGGATAATTTGCGGTTGATTGCGCTGCTGTACCGTGCGGGTAAAAACACACGCAGTCAGTACCCAAACGGCATATCTGCGCGGCGCAC
>JAZSGR010000047.1:0-2549 GCA_045532825.1 Victivallaceae bacterium
GGTCGGACAAGTCAGACAGGTCGGACATCAAACCGCCGCCCCCAAGCGGCTGTCACACCGCAGCGGGTATACAGCATGGGCTGTATAGCCGGTCAGGTATGCCAGCCCAGGCGGCGCAAGAGCTGTTATATCTCACCGGTAATGCAGCGCAAGTTTTGTATAGCCGGTCATGCCTGACACCTCGTGGGGGCGGCGCATGAAATGAGAATAATGAGAGTTATGAGAATTATGAGAGTAATGGGTAAACGGTGCGCCGCGCTTTTTTTGCCGTCAGGGTACTGACCGCGCGCATTTTCACCCACACGGCTAATTTCGGCGGCGCAGACATCTCATAAATCTCATAGTTCCCATTATTCCCATAACTCTCATCAAACCGCCGCCCCCAAGCGGCTGTCATACCGCAGCGGGTATACAGCATTGGTGCATAACCGGTCAGGTATGCCAGCTCAGGCGGCGGAAAAGCTGTCATACCTTGCCGGTATTGCAGTGCGCCGCCCCGACTCTGCCGGTCACACCACAGCGGGCATACCGCATGTGATAATGACCGGGCAGACAGATGTTTTACTGCACCTTGATCCGGTGGACGGAGGCTCTTTCTGATTTCGGCAGACACAGAGTGAGTACGCCGTCAACAGTTTTGCCTTGGATGCCTTTGATATCGACCATATCCGAAAGCTGGAAAGCGCGGTGGTAATATACCGGGCGTCCGTTGCGGGTGAGCTGACTGCACGCATTCATTGTGAGCAGTCCGTTTTCAACGGATACATCGATCATTTCAGAGTTGGCTCCGGGGACCTCGAATATGATCTTCACTCCGCAATCTTCTTCGACAACGTCCACTGCCGGACGGACTTCCACTGCATTTTCAGGCATGGTGATACATTTTTTTTCTTCCATTTCAAAAACTCCTTTTGTTATATTCAGTTGACTTTGACCGTGTGAGATGTATCCTTGTCCTTCTCCAGTCTGGGGATGGTGATCTCAAGGACACCGTGAGTGTACTTCGCTGTGGTATCGGCACCTTTGACCGGAACCGGCAGCTTTACGCTCTCTTCATAAGTTTCGCAGACGCGCTCGCGGATGACATAGCGTTTTTTGCTGTCATTTTCATTTTCTTTGCAGCATTTCACCGCTTTTACGGTGAGGAAATCCCCGACGACTTCGACAGTGAAATCATCTTTGCATCTGCCTGGGCAGGGGAATTTGACTTCGACGTTCTTATCCCCGGTCACGACTTCCAGCCGGGAATTGATCTCGCTGCCGAAAACCAGATCTGAACGCAGTCCGGGGAAATAATTGAACATTGATCTCATCAATTCCTCAAAAGGCGGTGCGGAAAGTTCAAGATTAAATCTTCCCGGTGTTCTGTGTCTTGTCAGCATGTTCATTTTTTTGCTCCTTCCTCTTCTGTTTTTCACGGCACCGTGCCGTTTCTGCTGATATATGAGCAGATAACGTGCCAAATATTGTGCCGTGCATGAAAAAGAATGAGCAGATGTGACAAAAATCAGCGGAACTGCGACATTATTGCACCCGGAGTGCGACAAATCATATCCGGTTCAGAGGTTTGAATTTTCCAGTTTTTCCCGGTGTTTGTTGAGCCAGTTCCAGAACGATGCCGGTGAGGAAAATCCCAGAGCGTAGGCGATCTCTTTCTGTTTGATATTTTTCCGCATGGCGGAGCGTACATAATGCAGGCGGGTCCGGGTGATGAATTCAGAAACGGTCACACCGCTTTCTGAATGAAATTTACTGGAAAGATAACTTGGAGTACAGTTGAATACCTGTGCCAGAACGCCCAGAGAACAGTTTCTGCCGTTGCGGCTGGTGATATATTCTCTGACACGGCTGCTGAAGGAGACAGCCGGTTTGTATATCAGTTTGCGTGAAATGATGAATGCCAGCTCATCCAGTACCATTTCAAGCGGTGCATTCATATATTCTGCCACTGTTTTTTCGGTTATCACCGGCTGCTGGCAGAGCAGGTTCCAGCGTTTTTCCAATATATCTCTGAAGTCATCGGAGATCGCGATGTTATCCATGTTGGGTATATCGCGCCGCTGACCGTTGACCGGAACCTCAAGCAGGTCCATGTGAAGTTTTTGATTGGAGAGATGTCCCCAGACATGGATAAGACCGTGGTCGTGCCGGATGTATTCATGTCCATGCGGAACTCCGGCATTGAAAAGTATCATCGTTCCCGGTGTGCATGGGTAAACGCTGTGGTTGCACATGTAATTGCAAGTACCGTCAATGGCGAACAGAAACTCTCTTTTGTCGTGGACACTGCAGTGATAGTTTTTACTCAATACAGTATTGCACGGCGTAGAAGCATCACTTATCAACCGTTGTATTCCGCTGCGCAGGCGCGATGTTACCAAATCTATATCCATAATGAGCAATGTACTCTGTTTTATACCAAAATACAATGTGTAAAGCATCAGTTTTCCGGCAATATGCCGGATAATATCCGGGGGGGCTGCGCAGTTTTACCCGTGGGTAAGTCTGCGCGGCGCACCGTTCAGTCATAAGTCTTATAAGTCTTATAA
>JAZSGR010000191.1:0-16448 GCA_045532825.1 Victivallaceae bacterium
GAGCAAGGTCGAGTTTTGCGCCGAGTACGGTGCGGGATCCGTCTTCGCCCTGCGGGACTGCGCCGTGACAAGGTGTACCGCCAAATCACATGCATGCGCCACCGCAGTTTGAACAACTTTCACAAAAAATGGGACAATAACTATTTTCCGAGTGCGGCAAGTTTGCGCTGCAGAGTTCTGCGGCTTATGCCCAGCATCTCCGCCGCCCGGGTACGGTTGTTTCCGCACTTTTCCAGAGCCTGTTCGATCAGCTTCAGCTCCGCATCACGGATATCCAGCGCATTTTCCACCGGATTTTCGATTTCACCGGCGGATTTTTCAGTGATCTGCGGTGCGAAAACCGGCTCATCCTCCGAAACACTGCGCGGCAGCAGACTTTCATCAAGCACACTGCCGGGAGCCAGTACCACCATGGATTCGATACAGTTGCGCAGCTCCCTTATGTTTCCCTGCCAACGCGCCTGACAGAGTTTCCCCATCGCTTCCGGAGTGACCGTTTCAATTTTTTTATTGTTTTCTTCTGCAAATTCACGGAGAAAACGCTCCACCAGATACGGGATCTCCCCGCGGCGCTCACGCAATGGCGGCAGTTCCAAATTGATGACCGACAATCTGTAAAAAAGATCCTCACGGAATGTTCCTTCCCGCACCATCTGTTTCAGATCACGGTTGGTGGCTGAAATCAGACGGAAATCACTTTTGACCGTTTCTATACCGCCGACACGCTCAAAAGACCGCGTTTCCAGCACCCTCAGAAGTTTCACCTGGGTGGCGGCATCGATCTCGCCGATCTCATCAAGAAAGATCGTTCCCCTGTCTGCCAGTTCAAATTTACCGGCACGCCGTTCATTGGCTCCGGTGAACGCCCCCTTTTCGTAACCGAAAAGTTCACTTTCAAGAATGGTGGAAGTCAACGCCGCACAGTGGACAGCGACAAATGCACCTGACCGTCCGCTGTTTTCGTGGATGAGTCTTGCGATCACCTCTTTGCCGGTACCGCTTTCGCCGTGGAGCAGGACCGATGCCCTGCTGGGAGCAACCGTGCGCGCCGTATCATAGACCGCCCGCATGGGAGTTGCCATACCGTCAGGCAGAGATATGCTATGCTCACTCTTTTCCGCAGATGTCTGCTGCGGTGGAACATTTACGGAGCCGCCTGCCAGTGCGGCATCCATCACCGTTTCAAGCTGATTGAGTTTGACCGGTTTTGAAACAAAATCATAAGCTCCGAGCTTGACCGCCTGCACCGCATCATTGATCGAACCGTATGCAGTAAGCAGTATACACGGAGTCTTTTTTTCTGCAGCGGCACGCAGCACACTCATGCCGTCGGCACCGGGCATACGCAAATCGGTAAGCACCAGGTCGAAAGTCCCGCTTTCAAGAAGTTTCAGGGCCTCACCGCCGTCAGCCGCCGTACTCACCGCATACTTGCGTTTGAAAAAACGTTCAAGTGCCGCACGGGTGTTGAATTCATCATCGGCGATGAGGATCTTTTTCCGGTCACTCATAAATTACCGTCCGCCGTAAACAGCCTTTTCAAGTTCGATCTGGAACTGCTGAATATCTTCCTGGGTAGGTTTATCACCCTGAAGATTTTCCAGTCCCAGCCTTCCGGTCTGATCGATGTACCAATCTGCAGTGGAGCCGGAGGCGAATTTGACGGTTCCGGAAAGAGCCGTTCCCGGACGCATGAGCTTGCTCACTTCGACCACGGTCTGACCGCCTGCCGGAGCTTCCTCTGCCGGAACAGCCTCTTCCGCCGGAGTCTCTGCTTCTTCAGCAGCTTCTGCTGCGGCTTTTTCCTCTTCCTTCGCCTTTGCCCTCGCCTGCCAGTCGATGTCAAGCGATGATGCAAGGATACGGATGTCCATATAAGTCATCTTCTGCGAAAATTTCTCATTGACTTCCGCCTGGATGTCTGACAATGACACCTGTTCGGCGATGCGCGAAGCCATATACAGCTTTATATCGTTTTCAAGAGCCTTATCCATCTGATTATCTCCTCTTTCTGCGTTTGGAGTTGGCGTTTTCACGGCGTCTTATGCTTTCGACCTTTTTGGGTCTGGCGCAGAACTCCAGCAGCAGCGGTACGGCATAGAGACCGAATGCTTCGCGGAGCTGATTGCGCAAATAGGCGACGTAGTTATCCGGAATACCATCCGGATTGTTCACGAAAAGTTTGATGCGTGCCGGACGCATTCCGACCATGGCAGCATAATACATTTTCAACGGACGGGTACCGGTGACCGGCGGAGTACGTTTTTCCATAGCTCCGGCAAGCACCCGGTTGAGCACACCGGTGGAAATTTCCACTTCAAGCTGCTCCATGACTTCAGCGACAGCATCCAGAAGCTGATCCAGATTCTGTCTCTTTTTGGCACTGATCGAAACTGCAGGCAGCGTTCCCAGATGCGGCAGAGCATCGCGCAGTTCATCCATGATCTGTTTGCGGTTTTTCCCGTCGCAGGCATCGGACTTGTTGCCGACGATCACACACGGTTTGTTGGCTTTCTGGATCAATCCGGATATCCGGCGGTCCTGCGCGGTAACTCCGGTCCCGCTGGAGTCGACCACGAACAGGATGAGATCGGCACGTTCGATCGCACTTTTGGCACGCATCACGCTGAAATACTCCACCAGATCATCTACCTTGGCAGTCTTCCGCAGACCGGCGGTATCCACCAGCACTGCCGGACGGTACTCATCACGGTACTTGATGGAAAAATCGATCTCCACCGCATCCCGGGTGGTTCCTGCCACATCACTGGTCATAACCCGCTCACTGCCGAGCAGCGCATTGACCAGACTGGATTTGCCCACATTGGGCCTGCCGATAACGGCAATGCTCACTGCCGACGGCGGAGGTGTATCCATGCCCGGAGGCAGCTGTTTCACCGCCTCTTCCAGCAATGCGGCGATACCGCCGCGGTGTTTGCAGCAGATCGGATAGATCTTCGGGAAACCCAGTTCAGAAAACTCCGCCGCATCGTTTTTCAGCTGCGGAGAATCACATTTGTTGACCGCCACGATCACTGGACGTCCGGCACTGCGGAGACGGACAGCTATATCGCGTTCAAGCGGAGTCACCCCCGCCTGGGCATCGCCCACCATGATAAGCACATCGGCATCAGCCACCGCAGCTTCCACCTGAAGCGCGATGCCGGCATCCCAGAAATCAACTTTGCGCGACTCGCCGGACATCATGCCGAGACCGCCGGTATCCACCAGATTGAAACGGCGTCCGTTACGGAACACCGGGGCGGAAATACGGTCGCGGGTCACGCCGCTCATCTCATGCACGATCGCAAGCCGGCGGTTCAATATCGCATTGAACAAACTGGATTTGCCCACATTGGGACGCCCCACGATGGCGATCGTGGGACGGTGCAGTTTGTGATCCGGAACGGCTGCCGGAACAACGGCGTCATCCGCTTTTATTGATTCATCACTCATTAAAATTACCTGTAACTGTTGATCTCATCGCGGAGCTTGCGCGCAGCTTCACCGGCGGCGGCGGCAAAGTTTTCATCCCTGCCGGCAAAAATGATACCGCGTGAAGAATTTATCATCAGACCGCCCCAGCCGGCAGTGGCTCCGTTTCTGACCACATCCGCCACACTGCCGCCCTGCGCCCCGACTCCGGGAACCAGAAAAGGCAGCATCGGACAGCTGCGGCGGAGTTTGGCAAGTTCTTCAGGATAAGTAGCTCCGACCACCAGTGCCGCGTTGTCGTTATAGTTCCACTTGTCGCGCACCAGTTCCGCAACATGCTCATACAGAGCCTTGCCGTCGGAAACCAGATTCTGAAGATCTCCGGAATGCGGATTGGAAGTGCGGCAGAGGATGATGACACCCTTATCGGCATAGTCCAGGAACGGCTTCACCGCATCCAGTCCCATGTAGGGATTGACGGTGACGGCATCCGCCTTGTAGCGGCCGAAAGCCTCTCTGGCATACTGCGCAGCGGTGGAACCGATGTCTCCGCGTTTCACATCAAGGATCACCGGGATGCCGGGTGCATTCTCATGGATGTAATCGATCGTCATCTGCAGTTCGGCATCGCGATCCTCACCGGCATAGTATGCCGCCTGCGGTTTGTAGCAGCAGACATAATCTCTGGTGGCATCCACGATCGCCTTGTTGAAATCAAAAAAAGGTGTCGCAGAGCTTTTCACCACTTCCGGCAGTTTGGACATATCAGGATCAAGACCCACACAAACCATACTGCGGTTGCGGTTCGCCGACGCAGTGATCGCTTCAAAAAAATTCATTTTTCCACTCTTTCTTTATATTGTTCACACGTTACAGTTTTACTCAATTAACATAGCATGTTTTTCATCATTTTCAACTTGTTTTCCATACAGATCAAGCTGCATGAAATGCACCGTAAATCACCTTTTGCGCGGAGTTCTGCGTTTTTTACCGCTCTCCGGAAGTCTGAAATTTTCCACTTCGGGCGGCAGTTCCAGCATCTCTTCGGAAGGCAGTTCGCTTGAAAAAGTCACGCCGAGCAGTTCCTCGATGGCGGGCAGATAATATGCTCCGTATTCACAGAGAAAACTTATGGCGCGGCCGGTTTTTCCGGCGCGGCCGGTCCTGCCGATACGGTGGATGTAGTCCTCGGAACGTTCCGGCAGATCGTAATTCACCACCACTGAAACATCATCCACATGGATACCGCGTGCGGCGACGTCGGTGGCGATGATGATCTTTTCCTCACCGGTACGGAATCTTTCGAGGATCTTCATGCGTTTATCCTGCGGAATGTCTCCGGAAAGCACCGGCACTTTGTATCCGTAGCGCGCAAGATCGCACTGCAGACGCAGATTTACATCCTTGCGGTTGCCGAAAATTATCATGCGTTCAAATTCCTCTGTCCGGAAAATATGCAGGAGCATCGCAAGTTTCTCTTCACGCAGAACAGAATAAAACACCTGTTGGATGTTTTCACTCACCAGTTTTTCCGGCTCGCTTTCCACCACGAACGGATCAGTGAGCCATCCGGAGGAAAGCCGCAGGATGTCTTCGCTCAAAGTCGCCGAAAACAGTAAAGTCTGCCGTTCTCCGCGTTTGGGCAGCTGCGAAACAATGCGTTTGACATCGGGGATAAATCCCATATCCAGCATACGGTCGGCTTCGTCGATGATAAGCACTTCGACTTTTGAAAGATCCAGAAAACGGCTGCGGGAGTAATCGATGACCCTGCCGGGAGTACCGACCAGTATATCCACTGCGGTATCCAGTGATCTCTGCTGTTTGGCGTGATCCATTCCGCCGAAGACCACCAGGCTTTTCAAACCTGTGAAAACACCGAGCTGAAGCGCGTCCTTGTGGATCTGTATGGCAAGCTCGCGGGTCGGCGCAAGGATCAGCACTCTGGGAGTACCTTTTTTGCGCTCCGCGACCGGAGTATTGAGCAGTCTGGTGAACACTGCCAGCAGAAAAGCGGCAGTTTTACCGGTGCCGGTCTGTGCTTTTCCGGCAAGATCCCTGCCTTTGAGCAGTTCCGGCAGCGACAACGCCTGGATCGGGGAACAGTATTTGAAACCTGCCGCCTGCACGCCGAAAAGCACTTCGCGGTGCAGTGCAAGATCTCCGAAACGCATTTTTCCCTCACACGGCGGGACCTCTTCCAGCACTTCAGGATGAGCAATATCGAGTATCTCCGGGATTTCCGGAGATGCTGTTTTTTTCTTTTTCTTCTCTTTCTTTTCAGGTTTTACCTGATTTGCCGCTGCGGCAGTTTTCTGCGTTTTTTTCCGGCGGGCGGTGTTTTTACCGTTCTCTTTTTTCTTTTCCGGAGCGCGATCGCTGCGCTTTTTCTGCGGCGGAACTTTTTTCTGCGGTTCAGATGAACCGAAAAGCAGTTCTGTGATCTTCTTTAAAATACCCACAATGATCTTCAACTTTCCAATTTTGCGACTGTATCGCGCAGAAAAGCGGCAAATTCCTCTTTGAATTCCGGACGTCTCAAGCCGAATTCGACGGTACTTTTGAGAAATCCGTTTTTACTGCCGATATCATACCTCTTCCCTTTGACCCGACAGCCGTACATGGAGCCGGAAACCAGGAGTTTCTGCATTGCATCAGTCAACTGTATTTCGTTGTTTTTGCCCCGTTTCGTACGGTCGAGGGCATCGAATATCTCCGGAGTGAACACATATCTTGCGGCGAAAGCCAGACGGCTCGGCGCGGTCTCCGGACTGGGTTTTTCCACCATGCGTCTGATCGAAAACACTCCCGGTTCAACTTCGGTACCGTCAGCGATACCGTATTTGGAAACCCTCTCCAGCGGTACTTCTTCAAGAGCGACCACCGGACTTGATGTGCGTTCAAAGACATCCACCAGCTGTCCGGTGACCGGACGGTCAGTGTGAGAATCCATCACCGTATCACCCAGCAGAACGGCGAATGGTTCATTACCGGCAAAATATCTTGCCTGTGCCACAGCATCCCCCAGTCCGTTGAGTTCCTGCTGATAGACATAGTGCAGTTTTGCCATTTTTGAAATGCCGCGCACCTGTGCAAGCATTTCGTTTTTTCCCTGCTCTTCCAGCCGGCGTTCAAGTTCAGGGACCGGGTTGAAGTGACGTATGAGAGCCTCTTTGTCAGCACTTATCACCAACAGTATCTCTTCGATGCCGGACTCCACCGCCTCTTCGACAACGTACTGGATCACCGGTTTATCGACCAGCGGTATCAGCTCTTTCGGAACAGATTTGGTGAACGGGAGAAATCTGGTTCCGAATCCCGCTGCCGGAATGACTGCTTTTCTTACTTTGCCGCTCATTTATAAAACTCCTTCCCGGACGATATCCGGTTTGAGCAGATCGATATGTTCAGCCTTGAAAGCTGTACGCATGTTTTCAAACATGCTGTCATCGGTATAAGTACCGATGATCGCACCGCCGGAACCGGTGAATTTGGCAGATGCTCCGCAACTGCGGGCGATCTCCACCATACGGCGGTTCTTGGAACTTACCGAGCCGGAGCAGACTTCACAGCGCAGATCGAAATTCCGGTCGATCAGAGCAGGGATGCGGTTAAAATCTCCGTTTTCCAGAGCCTCTTTCACCTGTTCGGTAAGCTGTGCCCACTCCTGCATGGCGGCGACCACCCGGGGAACCCCCGCCTCATAGTCATCGCGCAGGCGGCTGTGGAGTATCTCGGAACCTTCGGCAAGATCGGTACGGTACGCCACATAGAGCTTCAGCTCATCCGGAATGGTGATCGGAGTATATCTGCCGACACCGTTTTCAGCCATATAATCCCTGTTGAAATCCATGAATACCGGAGTATTGTAAGCCTGCGCCACGCGGTCCTGAAGACCGGCAGGGATACCCAGTTCATCGCGTTCGGTGGAAAGCACCAGATTTGCCAGGTGTGCAGGAGTTATGGATATATCGTAAAATCTGAACATCGCTTTCATCGCAGCAGTGATGATCGCTGAACTTCCGGCAAGTCCGAGACGGTTGGGGATATCGCTGAAATAATTTATGGTAAAATTTTTCTTTTCAAGAGTGATCCCGGAATCACGGCAGTATTCGTTGAACTTTTTTGCCGCAGCTTTCATCAGACGTATACCGCCGTAATATCCGAACTGTGCGATATCATCGGAGAGAGCATCAAGACTGTCGAAGCGGTTGTAATCCCTGCGGCTTGAAAGCAGTTCCAGATCGGGAGTTTCGTAAAGCTGCACTTCTGCCCGGTAATTGCGGAAAACAAACGCTATCGTCTTGCCGTGGTAACCGTCCGACGGATTACCGATCAGCGCAGCCCGCGGATAAGCTATGCTTTTGATTATCATAAAACGGATCTCTCTGCAAAGTTAAAAAACACTGTTTACATATACTGTTGATAATAATATAACATCTGTTGAGCTTTTTTTCAACATCACACAACCTCCGGAAAGATGATTTCAGCATTTGCGTTTCTTCTGTCTCCGTCACAGGGCCGCAGATGCCGGTACGGCACGTAAGATCCTGAAGCAAACCGCTTTTCCGCCGCCGCAGGAAAGCCTGCTGCACCGCAGAGCCGGAAAATGTGTGAAATAGTGCGTAAAATACTTGTAAAATCACCTGTTTCCGTGTTATATTAATAACAGTGCAACAACCACATGAACTCACAGGAGATACCGATCATGAAATTTGATAAAGTAACCGTTCCGGCAGGAGATTGGATCACTATCGGCAGCAATGGCAAACTCAATGTTTCCGACAATCCGGTGATCGGATTTATCGAGGGAGACGGAGTTGGTCCGGATATCACTTCCGCCGCCATGACCGTCTGGAACGCCGCAGTCGAAAAAGCCTACAACGGCAAACGCAGGATCGCATGGATGGAACTCTATGCCGGGGAAAAAGCCAATGCCGTATACGGAGAAAACACCTGGCTCCCGCAGGAGACTCTTGATGCAGTTTCCAAATGTCTCATCGCGATCAAAGGACCTCTGACCACTCCGGTCGGCGGCGGCATCCGTTCTCTCAACGTGGCACTGCGCCAGCAGCTCGATCTTTACGCCTGTGTCCGTCCGGTGCGCTATTTTGAAGGAGTTCCCTCACCCGTAAAGCAGCCGGAACTCACCGATATGGTGGTGTTCCGCGAAAATACCGAAGACATCTACGCCGGTATCGAATGGATGCAGGGAACTGCCGAAGCTGCCAAAGTCATTGATTTTCTGCGCAATGAAATGAATGTCACCAAGATCCGTTTCCCCGAGACCAGCAGTATCGGTATCAAACCGGTCTCCGTCGAAGGCAGTGAACGTCTGATCCGCGCCGCCATGGATTACGCAGTCGCCAACAACAGAAAGAGCGTAACTCTGGTCCACAAGGGCAACATCATGAAATTCACCGAGGGCGGATTTAAAAACTGGGGTTATGAACTGGTGAAACGCGAATACGCCGATGTCGCCGTCTGCGCCGCCGACTGCAACGGAGTTGCTCCGGAAGGCAGGATCCTGGTCAAAGACTGCATCTGTGATGCGTTCCTGCAGCAGATCCTGACCCGTCCGGCGGAATACGATGTGATCGCAACTCTCAACCTCAACGGCGATTATGTTTCCGATGCACTTGCCGCCTGTGTCGGCGGTATCGGTATTGCTCCGGGTGCAAACATCAACTATCTGACCGGACATGCCATTTTCGAAGCCACTCACGGAACCGCCCCCAAATACGCCGGCATGGATAAGGTCAACCCCTGCTCACTGATCCTTTCAGGTGACATGCTGCTGCGTCACATCGGCTGGGTGGAAGCCGCTGATCTGGTCATCAAAGGCATCTCCCGTGCCATTGCGGATAAAGTCATGACCTATGACCTTGCCCGTCTGACCGCAGGTGCAAACGAAGTCAAGTGTTCCGAATTCGCCAAAGCCGCTGTGGAGAGGATGTAATGAAAAACGCCGTTCTGACGGTTTTCAGCGGTTTGCTGCTGACAGTTGCGGCGGGATGCTCCGTCGCAACGCCGTCCGGCCCCATCCGTCCGGCGGTCCCGCCGCTGCGGAAAGCTGAAGCGGCAAAGATCAAAGCGCGCTGTGCGGCAATAAAAAAGGCCATTGCACCGCTTGCAGTGCGCGGTATCGGTCTTTATCCGCGTGCGTTCAACTCCGGATATTCGCCGGAAAGCATCTGTAAATTCATCAAATCAGCCGGCTTCAACCGGATATACTTCCATATTTCCAGCGAAACCGAGCTTGATGACAGGATGAAGGAATTTCTTGCTGCAGCAAAAAAATCCGGCATTCCGGTCATGATAACTGTACGTCAGCGGGATTTTTACGCCCGTCACCGCGGCAACCGTCTGCTGCGCAACATACGCGATGAGTATCCGGGCTTGGATGGAGCAGTCCGTCACATCCTGCAGTTCAACAGTACGCTTCCGGAGGAATGCGGGAAGATATGCGGTATCACCGTTATCATGGAGCCGCACAGATCCACCTCTGAAAATTCCGTTCCGGGACAGCGTTATGCGTGGAGTGAAAAAACCTTCGGACCCGGCTTGGATAATGATCTGCTGATGGCGGATACCATTGAAACCTGCCGCCGTCTTGATACCGGTTCTCTGCCGCTTACCATAGCTTTTCCGGATTTCTATCATGATCTGGTCAAAGCCGGAAAGCTCACCTGCGGAAAAGTGGATGATTTCCGCAACTGCCGGAAACCGGCACCGGAGATCCTGATAATGTCCAGCGGCAACAAGCCGGGGCAGGTGGTTTCAGGTATCAGGGAGGAGATCTCATCCGTCAGAAGCCGGAGCAGTATACTGCTGGGTATCGAACTTGCCGGACATGTTTCCATATCCGGAGACAAGCTTCGCCGCAGAGATTGGCGTGATCTCACCCGGGCGGTCAAATATATCGTTGATAATTACAAAAAGTATCCTGAATTCCGCGGAGTCGTCATATCTCCGCTGGCTGTGTTTGAATATCTGATTATGGAGCAGGATTGATCCTATGCGCTGTCCGCGATGCAACTGTGAAAATGATAAAGTAATAGATTCCCGTACTATTCTTGACGGCTCCGGCGTGAGAAGACGCCGTGAGTGTACCGGATGCGGTGCCAGATTTTCAACTCTGGAAACCGTGATCCCGGAAGAACTCAAAGTCATCAAACGTGACGGCAGACGGGAGGAGTTCAGCCGCGAAAAACTCTACGGCGGACTCCGCAATGCCTGTTACAAACGCCTTACCGCCGATCAGATCGACGAAGTCTGCGATAATGTGACCCAGTCTCTGCTCAAAGATTTTGAACGTGAAGTGGACAGCTCCGTTATCGGAGAACGTGTCATGGCACTGCTGCGCAAACTCGATCAGGTGGCGTATGTGCGTTTTGCCTCGGTCTACCGACAGTTCCAGGATGCCCGGGATTTCATTTCAGAAGTCAAAGGGTTGAAAAAATGATCCGTCCGCAGCTGATCCTTGCCAAAGGGCGTGAAAAATCCCTGCTGCGCCGTCATCCGTGGATATTTTCAGGAGCAGTGAAAACTGTTACCGGAAATCCGGGTGCCGGAGAAACCGTCGAAGTTGCTGATGCTTCAGGAAAAGTACTGGCTCTTGCCGCATATTCCCCATGCTCACAGCTTACAGGAAGAGTGTGGAGTTTTGAGCCGGAAGAAAATATCGATATCGGTTTTTTCCGCAGAAGGCTCCGTGATGCGGCGGCGTTGAGAAAAGAACTCGGTCTGGATGTTCCCGGCGGCGGATGCCGTCTGGTTTATTCCGAATCCGACGGATTGCCCGGGATCATCGTGGATAAATATGACCGCATTGCCGTACTTCAGCTGCTTTCTGCCGGTGCAGAGTTCCACCGCAAAAATATAGTATCGGCATTGATGGAACTCGAAGGGATAGCCGGAGTATTTGAACGCTCCGATGCTTCGATCCGCCGCCGTGAGGGACTGCCTCCCGCCTCCGGACATCTGGCAGGGGATGATGCAGGCAGGATGACGATCACCGAAAACGGTCTCAAATATGAAGTCGATCCGCAGCACGGACAGAAGACCGGATTTTATTTCGATCTGCGCGATGCCAGAAAACGTCTGCGTGATTTTGTCTGCGGCAAGCGGATCCTCAATATGTTTTCCTACACCGGAGCTTTTGCCGTCAACGCTCTTGATGCCGGTGCGGAATATGTGATAAACTGCGACAGTTCCCGTCCGGCACTGGAACTTGCGGAACGCAATCTTGAACTGAACGGATTTGATGACTCAAAATATGAAAATATCTGCGGCGACTGTTTTGAGATCATCAAACAGATGCGCGGAAATCAGGAAAAATTTGATGTGGTGATCCTCGATCCGCCGAAACTCATTGATTCGCGCAACGCCCTTGAACGCGGATGCCGCGCCTATCAGTTTCTGGCACGCAACGGCTTTGAACTGCTGGATACGGGCGGTGTGATGTTCAACTTTTCCTGCTCCGGACTCATGGTCCCGGAGTTGTTCCACAAGATAACCGCTTCAGCCGCTGCCGAAACCGGCTGCGATGCACAGATATTGGGATTTTTACAGCAGTCCGCCGACCATCCGGTGGATATTTCCACTCCGGAAACGCTGTACCTCAAGGGAATAATATCAAGAAAAAAATGATTTTAAACTCATAACGGAGAATAAAAATGACAGCTGATGAATTGAAACAGATGGCGCTCTCTTATCATGCAGAGGGCAAACCGGGCAAGATCACTGTATCTTCCAGTAAATCCTGTGCCACCGGCACCGATCTGAGCCTGGCATACACTCCGGGAGTCGCAGCTCCCTGTCTTGAGATCAAAGCAGATAAAAACAATGTCTGGAAATACACCTCACGCGGCAATCTGGTCGCCGTGGTGAGCGACGGCACCGCCGTTCTCGGACTGGGCAACATCGGTCCTGAAGCCGGTCTGCCGGTCATGGAAGGCAAATCTGTGCTCTTCAAACACTTCGCAGATATCGACTCCGTGCCGATCTGTCTCGGCAAAGTTTTCGGCGATGACGGCAGGACCGATGCTGATAAACTCATTGCCGCAGTGGAGCATCTTGAACCCACTTTCGGCGGCATCAACCTTGAAGACATCGCTTCACCCGCCTGTTTCAAAGTAGAACGCGAACTTAAAAAACGCATGGGCATCCCGGTCTTCCATGACGATCAGCACGGAACTGCGATCATCAGCCTTGCCGCGATAACCAACGCTCTGGAACTGATCGGCAAAAAGATAGACGAATGTAAATTCGTCGTCAACGGTGCCGGTGCCGCCGGACTTGCCTGCAGCCGTTTCTATCTCACCGCCGGTGCAAAAGTCGAAAATATGATCCTCTGCGACATCAACGGCGTGCTCCATACCGGACGTACCGACTTGAGCGAAGAACAGAAGCTCTTTGCCAAAGATACTCCGATGCGCACGCTGGCTGAAGCGATCCGCGGCGCGGATATCTTCCTCGGATTTTCCGCTCCCGACTGCGTAACTGCGGATATGGTGAAAAGCATGAACCGCGATGCCATCGTCTTTGCCATGGCAAATCCGACTCCGGAGATATTCCCCGATGTCGCCATTGCCGCCGGTGCAGTGATCGCAGGTACCGGACGCAGTGATTATCCCAACCAGATCAACAACGTTCTCGGTTTCCCCGGTATCTTCCGCGGAGCTCTGGATACCCGTTCAAGCGACATCAATGAAGAAATGAAGCTTGCCGCTTCCGCAGCTCTTGCGGAGATCGCAAAATCACCGATCCCGGCAGATGTCCGTGAAAAACTCGCAGCGGCTTATCCGGAAGATGCTGCAAAGGGTCTTTTCGACCACTGCGGCGGCATCAAACGTGATATGATTATTCCCAAACCGTTCGATCCGCGTGTAGTTCCGCACGTTGCCCGCCGCGTAGCAGAAGCTGCGGTAAAAACCGGTGTCGCGGGCATCATCATCGATGATTTCGATGCCTACGAAGCGGAACTTGCATGCAGGCTAAATAAAAAATAAACAGTTGACACGATCGCATAAAAGTGTTATATTACTTCAGTACACTGAAAACAAGACGGTGATCCCGTCACAACAGCAAGGAGTTTTAATATGTTCAAAAAAATCGCCGTTATCGCTGCCGCCGCCGCCCTTTTCGCCGGCTGCACCACCATTGAATCCACCCAGAAATTCAACGCTGTCAATCTCGGAAACAGCGAAGAAAAAGCCGTCTGTCAAACCTTTGTGGAAATGACCGGTTACTACTTCCTCGGACTTCCGATCATCGTCGGCAGTGCCAAGGGAGACGGTCAGTTCACCTTTTTCCGCTACAATCTGACCAATGAAAATGTGGTGTTCCTGCTGACCCGTGCAGTCAAATCCCATGGAGCGAACCGCATGATAAATGTTCAGGTCAATGCCCATTCCGCACCGACCATCTTCCCGTTCGTCACCTACCGCAATATCCAGGGTTCGGCGACCGGACTGCGCAGCAAGCGCGCTGCGATCAAGCAGGTACAGCAGGAGTTTTCCGGCTATTGATGCTCATGGCATTTTGCGGTCAAACGGAAAATGGACTTATGAAAAACAGCAGGATCAAAACATTTGTTCTTGATACCAATGTTCTGCTTCACAGTGCATTGAGCATCGAATCGTTCCACGATAACGATGTGGTCATCCCCATGGCAGTCGTGGAGGAACTGGATAAGTTCAAAAAGAATTCCGATGAACTCGGACGCAATGCCCGTGCTGTCATCCGCAAACTTGACCGCCTGCGGGAAATGGAACCGGAGAAACCCGGACGCCTGTGTTCAGGCGTTCCGCTTTCCGCCGTTTCCGGAACAGCCACCGGGAAACTTTATGTTATTGCTTCACACTCCGGAAAGGATTTCAACCGCGCCGACAGTGTTTTCGGTAATGAACTTGATCTGGGCTCTCCGGATAACCGCATACTGCGCGTCGCCTGCCAGCTCCAGGATGAGGGACGCTTTGTCGTATTCATCAGCAAAGATATAAATCTGCGCCTCAAAGCCGATGCTCTCGGACTGCGGGTCATGGATTTTGAACGCGGAAAAGTAAACACCTCTTCTCTCTACAAGGGATTTATCAGCAAAACCGTTCCCCACGCCCTGATCGACCGCATCTATCAGAACGGTGAGGCTGCTGCTGAACTTGCCGGTGGCCTTGCCGCAAACGGTTTTGTCATGCTGCAGGCGGAAGACAATCCCAAAAAGTCCGTACTTCTGCGCAAAGGAGCGGCAGGAGACATGCGGATCATCGAACGCAGAGATCCGGTATGGAACCTTACTCCGCGCAACCGGGAACAGAGGATGGCTCTGGATCTTCTGCTTGATCCTGAAGTGAAACTCGTCACCCTGGTCGGCGGAGCCGGAACCGGCAAAACCCTGCTGGCTCTGGCTGCCGGACTGCACTGTGTGCTGAACAGCAATCTTTATGAACGCATTCTGGTCTCCCGTCCCATCATCCCCATGGGCAATGATATAGGCTTCCTGCCCGGAAGCAAAGATGCCAAACTTTCCGGCTGGATGCAGCCGATCTTCGACAATCTGGATTTCCTGCTCGGCGGCGAAGCTGAACGCAAACCCGGCAGCAGCAAGCGGTTTTCAACTGAAAGCCTGATGAATTCCCATAAGCTGGAACTTGAAGCCCTCACCTATATCCGCGGCCGCAGCATCCCCGGACAGTATGTTATCGTGGATGAGGCTCAAAACCTCACTCCGCACGAAGTCAAAACCATCATCAGCCGCTGCGGTGATGATACCAAAATGGTGCTGACCGGTGATCCGCACCAGATCGACAATCCTTACCTTGATGCCTCAAGCAACGGTTTGAGTTATGCTGCCGAACGCATGAAGGGGCAGAGCATCGCCGGTCATATCACGCTCGCCAGAAGTGAACGCGGAAAACTTGCGGCGCTTGCCGCTGAACTTTTATAAAAAGAGAATAACGGATATGAAAAAATTCATCTTTCTTTTTCCCGCAATGCTGATGCTCGCTGCAGCCGGATGCACCGCACCGTTTGAGGAGACCGTATCTCCGGCGGATATTACGGTCGAACAGCTCGAAAGCCGCATGAAACAGGCAATGGATCCCAACGGACGTTTTGCCAACGCTCAAACCTATATCATGCGTCAGCAGATAACCACTGAACGCGGATGGCTGGAACCGCCGCAGATACAGATGGTCGAAGTAAAGTTCCGCCGTCCGGATAAGTTCAGACTTACGACTTTTACCGATAATGAACCTGAAAGTGCCATCATCGCCAGCGGAAACCGCGGATGGCTGGTCGATCTCAAACGCAGAAAAACCGTTGCCCTCGACAGTCGTATGCTGCCGCGCGTACTGGCAATGGTGCGTCTGACCAATCCCGGAAACAACTTGAAAAATGTTTTCGATAAAGTCGTTCTCGACCGCAGCCGCATTGATGATGAGGATTTCTACCGTTTCACCTGCAGCAACGGCAGCAACCGACCGATGCACATTTATGTCGGCAGCAATGATTTTCTCAACAAAAGACTCCGGATGAAACTTGATATAGGCAATACCACACTGGATTATGACTCCAGAATGCTCTGTTACAGCATGTATGAGGGTGTCATGATCCCTGATGAATCCATAGTAGTCCAGGGCGGGACCGAACAGAGATCCAAAGTGATCTACTACAAACTTGATGCAAACATTGAGGATAGTGAGTTCCAGCCGCCGCTGTTCTGAAAAATCATTATTTTGTTATTGTCCCATTTTTTGTGAAAGTTGTTCAAACTACGGTGGCGCATCGCGGGCAATCTCGAGCCTTGCGCCTGTGCCGGTTTGGTCGTGTACAAAGGTACACTTCCGCACCGTACTCGGCTCAAAACTCGACCTTGCTCCACGCTGCATCCACCGATCGCAGACAGAACCGTTTTTTGAGCTTGAAAAAAACATGCTGTGTGATATATTTTAATTGAGAAAAACATATCTGAATAAGGATAAAATATAAATTTTTCAAAAAATTTCGGACAT
>JAZSGR010000120.1:0-7715 GCA_045532825.1 Victivallaceae bacterium
TCGGTGGATGCAGCGTGGAGCAAGGTCGAGTTTTGCGCCGAGTACGGTGCGGGAGTGTACCTTTGTACACGACCAAACCGGCACAGGCGCAAGGCTCGAGATTGCCCGCGATGCGCCACCGCAGTTTGAACAACTTTCACAAAAAATAGGACAATAACAATAGATCCGATCATTTATTTTCAACAAAGGAAAGGAAAACAGATAAATGAAGAAATTTCTTCTCTCCAGTATGCTGGCTCTGGCTGTCGCCGGTTGTCAGTGTCCGGAAAAAAAGGAGTGTACAGCTGATGTCAAATGTGAAAAAAAGCAGGCTGCCGTAAAGAAAGCTGAACCGGCAAAAAAAGCTCCGGCAAAGAAAGCCGCCGCCAAAAAAGCGGCAAAAAAAGCTCCGGCAAAGAAGGCCGCTGAAGCATCTGTTATCAAGATCGTCGGAAAGACTGACAAATCCGCTCTGTCTTACAAAAAAGGCGAGGAAATGGTCTTTACCTTTACGGTCGATTACGGCAAAAACAAACCCGGCAAACATTTTCTGCACTATGTGCGCCGCGGTGATGACAACAAAACTTTCAGCGGCAAGGCTCCGGCAGACAAGCCGCTGGTCGTGAAGACCTCGCTCGACAAGCCCGGATTTGTCAGTGTCAATGTCGAACTTGCCGATGAAAACGGCAAACGCATCTACTTCAAATACAAACGCGGCAGACGTGTCACCAACCGCCGTGTGGCGTACTATGCCGGAGCCGCTGTGCAGGCTGAAACGCTCAAAGACTGCGGCGAACCCAAAGATTTCGATGCTTTCTGGGCGAATCAGAAAAAACGTCTTGCCCAGGTGCCTTTCAAGGGCAAAGTCGATAAGAAGCTGGTGAAAACCCATAAGAGCGGAAATATCTATGCGGTGAGCATTCCTGCTCCCGGACCGCGTCCTGCGACCGGTTATCTCACCATTCCCGCAGGTGCCAAAGCAAAATCCCTGCCGATCAGGATCAATTTTATCGGTTACGGAGCTCATATCCAGAAAGCTCCGGCGGCAGCTGCCCGCGGCAGGATCGATTTCACACTCAATGCCCATGGTCAGAAACTCGGTCAGAATGCGGCTTATTACAAAGAATTCTTCCAGTCCATCAAAAGCGGCAAATACAGCTATGCTTTTGATCCGGAGCAGAACAAAAATGCGGAGACCTGTTTCTTCAACGGCATGGTCATGCGTATCCTGCGTTCTCTGGAATATCTGAAGACTCTGCCTGAGTGGAACGGTAAAGTCATCATTGCCGCGGGCGGCAGCCAGGGCGGACTTCAGACCATGTGGGCGGCGGCTCTCGATCAGGATGTGACCGTTGCCATGCCCAGCATCACCTGGTGCTGCGATCTTGCCGGTACCGCCAAAGCCAAACGAATTTCCGGTAACTGGCGCATCCAGTATGTTCCCGCACTGGATTACTATGATCCGGTATTTCTTGCCAAGCGCATCAAAAAGGCGCGAGTGACCGTTACCCGTGCCGGACTTGGTGATTACACCTGTCCGCCCTCCGGACTTGCGATCTGCTACAATAACCTTGCAACTCCGCGCAAATCGATCCGCTGGGTGCAGGGCAGCGATCACGGATTTGTTCCGGAAAAATCTGAAGTCATCGTCTGGAGTACCACCCAAAAGAACAAAAAGTAATTTTATCTGCCCCGGAGAAAACAGTTTTCCGGGGTGTTTTTATCCACAAAGGTGTTGTTATGGAAAAAATCAAAACTCCGGTATGTTCTGAAGTCGTGGAACGTATCAAAAGTCAGGGCTATTACCGCATCGTCGTATTCGGTGCATCCAATACTGACCGTTATATGGTGACTACTCACTGGAGCGATGTGCTTGAAGTCGGTTTGCGTTCTTACTACGGTAAAAAGCCGCACGTGATAAACTCCGGAGTCAGCGGAAACAATACCCGGGAGGGACTGGCACGTTTCGACCGTGATGTTGCCTCATTTTCCCCGGATATCGTGATAATCACCTTTGCCGGAAACGACTGCAATCCGTTACCGGCAAAGTTTGTTCCGGAAGATGAGTTCCGCAAAAATCTGCTGCTCATGGCGGAAAAGATCCGTGCGCTCGGAGCGATCCCGGTATTCCAGACCTATTACAAAATGGATAATGCTGAAATCGAACCTGAACGTGCGAGGGTCCTTATGCGTTATCTGGAGGTCGTCCGTGAAGTTGCCGCTGAATCAGGAGAATTCCTGGTGGATCAGTACAAATATTTTGATGCGCTCCCGTTTGTGACTTTGCGGCACGAACTGCTGCTCAATGCCATGCATGTCAATGAGTACGGCAACACCTTGATCGGAGTCAATCTGCTTCACCATTTCGGAGCCGATCCGGCTCTCATCGCACATAACGAGCGTATTCTGCCTGCGATGAAGCTGTATGACAGTATCGCGGAATAAGCAGCAGGCGTTCCGGCATTGATGCCGTAAGAAAAATCACCGCGCAGACATTACCTGCAGGACAAGTCTGAGCGGTGTTTTTCTGTTTGTTTTATTGTTTATTTTTCGATTTTCCGCAGTTCCAGCGGTTCCAACTGGTGCATTTTGCCGTTCACGCGGAGAAATGCCGGCAGTTCCTGATCGCTGTTCATGGCATAGAGATCGTTTCCGAACAGGGCGTACCGTATGGTTTCGGAACAGCTGATCTGCAGGTCATCCGGCATCTCGCCTTTCATTGCGGTGCGGATGACCAGAGTCATGAATTTTCTGATATCATCATTGCCGGGGAAAACTCCGGCGTTGAGCAGAAAAACGCTTCCTTTGCCGTTCAGATGTTCGGTAAGTACCGGGGGCATCGGTTCATTGGAGGAGTCAAAAAACTTTGCACCGCAGGCGATGGTGTTGAAATCTCCGGCAAGTCTGCCTGCCGGGAAACCGTGACCGATGAACTTGGGATCACATACTTTTCCCCAGTAAGGGAACACATATTTTTCAGTGCGGGCTTTGCCGGTGAATTTTATTCCGGTGACAGGAGTTTCTTCAAAACCGCAGAAATCAGCTCCGAGCAGTTCCTGCCACTTGCCGCTGCGGAACGGGCGGTAACAGCCGTCCCGGCGTATGGAACTGTCAAGGTGCTGCAGACCGAGTATCAGATGTCCGCCCTGACGGACGTACTGCACCAGCGTGTCATAGATTTGATCTGTCATGGTGTTCCAGCCGAGGAAACACAGCAGACTGTAACGGGACAGCTCTTCAAGTGCCGTGTCGGCAGGAACTATATCGTAAGTGCCGTACGGTACCTGACCGGATAACTCGATGTTTCCGGTGTTGAGATTGTCGAACCACGGCATTTTGCGGTAGAGATCATCCGGCAGATCCCAGGATTTTTCGGCATCTCCTGCAATGAATTCCGGATTATGGTGCTGTCCCCAGACGGTTCCGCCGCTCCATACTCCCGGACATCCGTCAAGGTTGCCGAGAATGAATGCCGCTTTGCACTCCGGACCGCCGTCCGGCAGTTCGTGAGCGTTGCAGAATTCTCTGTGTGAACGCAGGATACTGCGGAAACGTTCGGCTTCCGGAGAGGTTCTGGTGATGTCGTTGCCGTAACCCTTGAAACCGAGCTGTCCGGACTCGGAGAGGATACTTTCAGCTCCGGTGAGGAAACTGTAGTTGAGAGCATTTTTCCAGCGTTTGAAGTAGACTTCATCCCACAATCCTCCGCCGTACCAGCCGAACGCTATCAGCAGACCGTAATCGGATTTTTTTCTGCTGCGGGCGGCTCCGCGCAGGGCGGCACACAGCAGTTCCGGATCTCCCGGCATCATTTCCAGAGATGGTATCTCCGCTCCGGCATCGATGGCGTAATGGATGAGCATACTGCCGCCGGTGTTGCGGAGAACTCCGGGCGCGAAATTGCGTTCCCGTTCAAAGTAGGCTGCCAGACGTTCGCAGTAGAACTTTCTTGCCTCTTCAAGATCTGCGGCATCGGGCAGCAGCGGATACTCCGCATCTGCCGGAGGCGTATCTTCTGCCGGAAACATGTATTCCGCAGGCCAGTAGATCATACCGTCAAGTTCCCCTGCCGCAGCTCTGCCTTTGCAGTATCTTCCGCCTGCGGCGATCAGCTCCGCGATCTCTTCTCTGCTCAATTTTGTCCGGAACAGCTCTCCGTCGGGACGCAGAAGTGCGCGGCGCAGTGCCGCCGCACTGAAACTGAAATCGATTTTATTTTCCGTAAGATATCTGATGCATTCAAATCCCTCTTCGAGAGTTGCCGGCAGAGGAATGGAGACGGCATCAAGGATCCCTGCTTCTCTGGAATAGACCAGCGATTCCGGATTAGAGTTGAAAATAGAGTGACCGACTTTTACTTTCATCATTTGCCTTTCTGCAGAATGATAACAGCGGTCTCGTTCCAATCGGCAAGTTTTACACTGGTTTTCCAGTTGCTGCCGACTTTGGTGACGGTGAATTTTGCCGGTATTTCGTTACCGCGTTTATCGCAGTGGATAAGTTTGACCGGCGGGGTCGCAGTGATGAAATCCTTTGACACTGCAGTGAGGATGCGTTCTTTACCGGTGATGAATCCCTCGCCGAGTTCTTCTATGGTGATCGGATACATGTGGTTCATGATGCCGTAACCCTCGTGTTTGCGGTTGATATAGTATCCGTAGGGAACATAGAGTATACCGTTGCGCAGGGCGGTGATGATGCCGCGCTGATAGATCCTGCCGCGGTCTTTGAGGTTATTGGTATGACGCATGGGACGCAGTCCGAGGATGAGCGGTGATGCGCTCAGGTGACCGAACCCCTGATAGCGGTGGACCGCAGGTTTGCCGGTGCCGAGGGCATCGGTGCTCACAGGATCAAGCTCCATTTCCTGAAAACGCAGTGTCGGCAGGGCGGCGGTCAGACGGGAGATCGGCTGTCCGTTGGTCTTGACGATCTTTTTGCGGGAGAGGATGAGATCGATGAGTTTTTTGCGTGCTTCACAGCAGGTGAGGGCACTGTCGGAAAATTTCTGGCGGATGTTGCCTTTCTGATCCAGCAGGACAGATACTCCGTCCCAGCGGTCGAATGAGCAGCGGTCGCCGCGGTTGATGCCGCTGCTTGCCTGATTGAACTGATCGAAATAGATACCATCCATACCGACTTCATCCAGCATCCAGATGATATCCTTTTCAAGTTCTTTATAGCGGGTGTTGCCGACATCGGTGCGTACCAGCAGGTGGATATATGGATCGGCGGCGTAATAGGTATCGACATAGGCGCATCCGTTGGCATCAAAGAGCATGGAGTCTTTGTACGGAGTGTGGCGGACCAGAAGTTCGGTCTGCTCTTTGTTGAGCACCGCGCCGTAAACACCGCTGCAGTATTTGCCGCATGCGGGGAGTTTTTCTCCGCCGGGGATCTTGCGCTTGTCGATCGGAACCAGATTGGTTTCGAACATCGGGAGAACTTTGACGTTGGGATTCTGTCTGCGCAGAGCGTTGCGTTTTTCAGTGATGATCTTTGCGTGTCCGGCTTTGGACATGCCTGCACCGGTATGATAATTGTACCAGAGTCCGGTGTTTACGATGACTTCCTGCTTCTGCTGTATTGCAGTGCCGCCAAGTTCGGTCTGGGCACCGCTGATGGTAACATTCAATCCGAGATACCGGCGCAGTTTGTTGATGAAGGCAAAATAATCTGGCTTTTCCACCGGAACGACCAACCGGGTGAAGGTGTAGCTTTTACCTGCACCGAGTCCGAATGTGGCGTCGATCGCGCTTATCCGGTTGGAAGCGGTCCGTTCCGCCTGCATCTGGATACGGAACACGTCATCGAGACACATGACGCCGAGTGACGAATTTTTTCCTTTGATGAACAGTGTCGGATTGGAGGCGATCGCGGTATCTGCTACTGCTCCGGGAACTCCGGCAAGACGGAATTCTTCAAGCTTCAACGGTTCTTTGCGCAAGTAATGGAATTCACTTTTTACGCCGATGTCGGACGCGGAGGTGTTTTCGATTTTATCATCGATGACGAATAAACCGCCGCTTGTTTTTACCGTGCGGGTGAATTTGTATTTTTCAGATTTCGCAGAGATCATGATGCTGTCACCCTTTTGGGTCACGACCGGTTTCCAGCCGGTTGTGCCGGTGCTTTTATCCGTAGCGAGACGGTTGAATTTCATCCCGCTGTTGTGCGGATATGAGAGTGCGGTACCGGTGAAATATACATCTTTGCCGTCTTTGCTGCGGAAAATGCATCCGCCGGCGGCCGTTACCTGACAAACCATGTTTCCGGCAGCAAGTTCCGCAGCCTTTCTGCCTGGTGCAAAGGGGATAAGCAGCACTTTTCCTGCACGGATCCTGTCAACATCGGATTCCGGCATCTGGATGATATGAAGATTTTCAATGACCATGTTCCATTGCGGATGAGTGTTTTTTCTGCGGAAACAGTTGGTTATGCGCAGCAGATTGTCGCCTGCGCTTTCCAAACGGTCATCAGCACCGACGATCTCCATGTTGCAGAGGTCGGAAATGTCGAGGAAATAGCGGTTGAGTTCCGCTTTGGGGGCGGTGATCCTGGGATCTATCACATCGGCTTTCGGAGTGAAGCGGACCAGCAGAGTCTGATTGTCATTGTTCCACCAGTTTCTTCTTGCCTCAGCGCCCTTGAGGGTGGAATACTGGGCAGGACCGCGGCGCAGCAGACGGTGCGCTCCTTCAGCGGTATAGCTTTTGACCGGCTGACCGTTGAGATCCAGTCTGGCAAAATAGTTCCAGCCTCCGGGGGAGAGCGATTTGAGATAAATATCAAAGACCAGAATAGTTTTAAAACCTTTCTTGTGCCTTATTGCCGGGAATTTGATATCCGTGTGATTGTATTCCACATTGAGTGTGCGGATGACTGTGCGCGGACTGCCTTTCCAGGCCACGGAAACATTTTTTCCTGATTCCGCTTTGAAATCATATTCCGGACGGACTTTTTCCACCTCTTTTGCCGGGAGGTACTCAAGTTTGATATTCTCTATCCGCATATTTATTTTGTGTTTGGATTTTGAAGCATCGAAGCGGTTGATGAACTCCAGTTCTCCCGGTGCGGAGCCGGCGATATCGGTGATATCCAGCGTGAAACGGTTGAGTTCCTCTCTGGATGAGGTGATCCTGCTGTCCAGTTTTTCCGCTGACGGAGTGAAGCGTACGAGGATCGCTTTTTCCTCCTGCCACCAGTCGCGCCTGGCATCTTTACTTTTGAGGGAGGAATGCTGATATTTGCCGCGTTTCAGCAGACGGTGAGCTCCGTCTGCATCAAATTTACCGATCTGAACCGGTTTTTTTGCATTTTTTGCATGAAAACGCAGTTCAAGATAACCGCCCCATCCGGCGGGGGCAGGGGATTTCAGATAAGCGTCAAAACTCAATACCAGTCTCCCGCCCTCCGGCACTTTGAATGACGGCAGCGGATAACGGCAGGAACTGGTCTTTTTCACCAGACTTGTGATCTCAAGCGGCTCTTTCTGTTCTGCGATGATCTGCGCTGAAAGCGTGAACGCGGCAAGGCAGATGCTGAAAATGATACATTTATTTTTCATAATGTTTGTTTCCTTTATTTTATCTGTAGTTATTGTCCTATTTTTTGTGAAAGTTGTTCAAACTGCGGTGGCGCATCGCGGGCAATCTCGAGCCTTGCGCCTGTGCCGGTTTGGTCGTGTACAAAGGTACACTTCCGCACCGTACTCGGCGCAAAACTCGACCTTGCTC
>JAZSGR010000111.1:0-7572 GCA_045532825.1 Victivallaceae bacterium
GAGCAAGGTCGAGTTTTGAGCCGAGTACGGTGCGGGAGTGTACCTTTGTACACGACCAAACCGGCACAGGCGCAAGGCTCGAGATTGCCCGCGATGCGCCACCGCAGTTTGAACAACTTTCACAAAAAATGGGACAATAACATTTTTTCAGAAAACGGCAGGTGTGAAAACCGGTCGTTTTTCTGTTTTTTTTTTGCCGGATTTGCGGAAATATGCCGGTATACGTGGAAAAGTGCGGAAAAATTGAGAAAAACCTCCAAAAAAAATGAGTTCCGCTATTGACGGAAAGCGTTTTTGGGGGCATATTAATAGAGTTGCATTTATTTTTCTATCTGACAATAAGTGAAAATTAACAGTTGTTTATATTTTTTTAAGGAGAATTTTTGTTATGACCAAGCGTGATTTGGTAGTCAAGATCGCCCGTGAGATCAACCTTAATCAGAGCGAAGTTGCGGAAACCGTACAGAAAACTCTGGATTACATCGCGGAGGAGCTGATCGCCGGACGCACTATTGAACTGCGTAACTTCGGAGTGTTCGAAATCAAAGTCCGCAAGAGCCGCAAAGGACGCAATCCCAATGAGCCCGAACATGAAGTTGTCATCCCCGAGCGTACCGTTGTAAAGTTCCGCGCCGGCAAAGAACTCAAGGATGCGGTCGAAAAACTCAACCCCGCCGACTTCAAATAATGTTTGCCCGGGTGAGATAAATCAGGAAAATACACGCCTGACGGAAAAACTTTTTTCTGTCGGGCGTTAATGGTTTTTTGGAGAGCAGGAAATGGCAACCTATTCACCACCGCCGGGAACAGCGGATATTTTTGAGGCAGAAGCCAGAGAATGGCGTGAGATCGAGCGTATCGGAGCCGGAGTTTTCGGCAGATACGGTTATGGTGAACTGCGTACTCCGGTGTTTGAATACACCGAGGTGTTTCAGCGCGGACTCGGCGGTGAGACTGAAGTGGTTCAGAAAGAAATGTACACCTTTACCGACCGCGGAGGCAGAAGTCTTACCCTGCGTCCGGAGGGAACCGCCGGTGTCATGCGCGCATTGTCCAATACTGACGTGATGAACGGAGTTGAGCAGCGTGTCCGTTATTTCGGACCGATGTTCCGCGGTGAACGTCCGGCCGCCGGCCGCCGCCGTCAGTTTCACCAGATCGGTGTTGAAAACGTCGGCCGCTGTGCTCCGCTGATCGATGCAGAGTGCATTGCCATGCTCGCCGCGTTTCTGCGTGAGATCGGCCTGGGGGATTTTGTTCTTGATATCAATACCCGCGGGGCGCTGGATGACCGCGGACCGGCTGAACAGCTTCTCCGTGATTATTTTTCCAAACATATCGATTGCATGTGCGATGACTGCAAGACCCGTCTTGAACGCAATATCTGGCGTATTCTGGACTGCAAGCAGGAGGCATGCGGCAAGATCATTGCCGAAGCTCCGGATTATCTGGCAAGTTTCAGTGAAAGCTCCCGTAATTATTTTGATGAAGTCCGCCGTGCGCTCGATGCATTGAAAGTTCCCTTCCGGGTAAATCCCCGTCTGGTGCGCGGTCTTGATTATTACGTGCATACCGTCTTTGAAGTCACTCATCCTGCGCTTGGTCCGCAGACTGCCGTTGCCGGCGGAGGCCGTTACGAGTTGTTTCTGCCCGGTGAAAAACGTCCGGTTCCCGGAGTCGGATTTGCTGCCGGAGTCGAACGTCTGCTTCTGGTGAGAGAGGCTCTCAATGTCAAGGCTGATGTTCCCGCCGGACCGGTCGCTTATCTGGTCGGACTGGGACTTGAAGCGCGTCTTGCCAATCTTGCACTGGCAGACAAGATGCGCGCCGCCGGTATTCCGGTCGATCTTGAACTTGAGGAGCGTTCTTTCAAGGCGCAGCTCCGCGGAGCCAACAGAAGCGGTGCAGCATTTGCAGTCGTGCGCGGTGACAGTGAACTTGAGAAAAATATTGCGATCGTCAAAAACATGTCTGACGGAGAACAGACTGAGATCTCCGCAGATTCACTTATTGAATATTTACAGCAAAGGAGAGAATCCAAATGAGTACCGAACACAATCTTATTTTCCTCGGAGCCCCCGGCGCAGGCAAAGGAACTGTTTCCAAGCAGGTTCTTGCCAAATATCCCCTGGCTCACATTTCCACCGGAGATCTGCTCCGTGCGGAAGTTGCCGCCGGAACCGAACTCGGCAAAAAAGCTGATGCCCTGATGAAATCCGGTCAGCTGGTTCCCGATGAGATCGTTGCCGGAATGGTCCGCAGCCGTCTCACCAAAGAGGATACCAAACCCGGATTTATCCTTGACGGTTTCCCCCGTACTGTTGCACAGGCTGAATTGCTCAAGGCAGCTCTCAAGGAGATCGGCAGAGAGCTTCAGCAGGTCGTTTACTTCAAAGTTCCGGATGAACTGCTGCTGCAGCGTCTTACCGCGCGTCAGAACTGCCGCGGATGCGATGCCATCTACAACAAACTTTTCAAACCCTCCAAAGTCGAAGGCATCTGCGACTGCTGCGGTTCTGAACTTTATCAGCGCAGCGATGACTCTCTTGAAACTGCAAAGAACCGTCTGGCAGTGTTCTACAAACAGACCAGTCCTCTGATCGAATATTATGAGAAAGCCGGTCAGCTGCTTACCATCGAAGCAACTGACAGCGGAGAGATCATGAAGGAACTGGTTGCCGCATTGGAGAAATAATTATATGTCCCGTAATCAGAATGTTCATACTCCGGATGAAATCGTCCGCATCCGCCGCGCTGCTGCTGTTACGGCGCAGGTACGCGATCAGATTGCGGCATTGATCCGTCCGGGGATGACTACGATGGATGTGGATATAGCAGCCGGTGAGTTGATCCGTGCTTCCGGCGGAAAAAGTGCATTTTTGAATTACCATGGCTATCCCGGAAATATCTGTATTTCTGTGAACGAAGAGGTGGTGCATGGTATCGGTTCTCCGCGCCGTGTAATCGGCGGACACGATATCGTAAGTATCGATGTCGGTGTCGAATTTGACGGCGCGGTTGGGGATACTGCGGTCACGGTGAGTATGGATCAGACTCCATCCGCCGATGTCCGCAGACTGCTGGAAGGAACCCGTAAAGCTCTTGACAGGGGTATTGCCGCCGCCCGATGCGGCAAGCGGGTCGGAGATATCAGCCGCGCAGTGGAACTCGCTGCGCGGGAAAGCAAATTGGGAATTGTGCGTGAATATGTCGGTCACGGCAGCGGTATCGAACTGCATGAAGCTCCGGAGGTCCCGAATTATTCAGGATGGGGCGGCGGACCGGTACTGGTGCCCGGCATGGTGCTCTGCATCGAACCGATGCTCAATCTCGGCGGGGAGAGGATCGTGGTCGATAAAAAAGACGGCTGGACCGTCCGTACCCGCGACGGTGCATGGAGCGCGCATTTTGAACATATGATCCTTATAACTGATAATGAACCGGAGATTTTAACGTGGCAAAAGACGATGTAATCAGAGTAGACGGAGTGGTCCGTGAACTGCTGCCGAACACGATGTTCAAGGTGGAGATCCAGACCGGACACATGGTGAACGCACATATTTCCGGCAAGATGCGGATGAATTTCATCCGTATCCTGCCCGGTGATGCCGTCACCCTTGAAATGTCTCCCTACGATCTGACCAAGGGACGTATAGTATTCCGTAAAAAGTAATTACGATCAACCAATCAATAAAATAAAGCAAAGAGGTGAGAAATGAAGATTCTCGTTATCAATGCCGGCAGCAGTTCTCTCAAGTTCACGCTGTTTGCAATGGAAAATGAGCAGGTCCTTGCCAAGGGGCTGTTTGAACGTCTGGGCAGCGATGCTCCCAATCTTATTTACAAACGTCCGGATGGCTTCAAATTTGAAGCAGTCATTCCGGTGAAAGATCATGCCGAAGCGGTCAGCCGCATCTGCGAAAAACTCACTGATCCTGAAATCGGTGTCATCAAGAGTCTCGGCGAAGTTGCCGCGGTCGGTCACCGTGTGCTTCACGGCGGCGAAAAGATCACTGCTCCGATGCTCATCACTGAAGAGGTCAAAGAGGTCATCCGCGAGTGCTTCCCCCTCGGACCTCTGCACAATCCGCCCAACCTCGCCGGTATCGAAGCCTGCGAAAAAGCCATGGCGGGAGTTCCCAACGTCGGTGTGTTCGACACCCAGTTCCACCAGACCATGGCTCCGGAAGCCTATCTCTATGCCATTCCTTATGAATTCTACAAGCAGTACGGCATCCGCAAGTACGGTTTCCACGGAACCAGTCATCACTATGTGACCATTGCCACCGCAGATTTCCTCGGTCAGACTCAGGATGAGACCAACATCATCACCTGTCACCTGGGCAACGGCTGCAGTATGGCGGCGATCAAAAACGGTAAAGTCGTCGATACCACCATGGGACTTACTCCGCTGGAAGGTCTGATGATGGGAACCCGTTCCGGCGATATGGATCCGGCTGCGGTTCTGCGTCTGGTCGAAGTCGGTCACACTGCCAAAGAGGTCGATAACATCCTCAACAAGAAATCCGGTCTTTTCGGAGTCGGCGGTATCGGTACCGGTGATATGCGCGACATGCTCGCCGCTGCCGACAAAGGCAATGAGCAGGCTGCTCTGGCAGTCAAGATGTTCGTCCGCCGCATTGTCAAGTACATCGGTTCCTACTATGTGCTGGTCGGCAAACCCCAGGCGATCGTCTTTACCGGCGGTATCGGAGAGTTCTCCTTTGAGATCCGCAAGATGGTCATGGATCAGCTCGGCGCACTGGATATCAGGATCGATGACGCTGCCAACCGTGAATGTTTCGGCAAACGCGGCGTGATCAGCACTGCCGACAGTGCATTCAAAGCCATCGTCATGCCCACCGACGAGGAGCTGATGATCGCCCGTACCACTAAAAAGATCGTTGAAAGCAAGTAATCAGCAAAACAGAGGATATAAAAATGTCTGCTATTGAAAAATTTGCCGAACGCGCAAGAAGCGTCAGCCGTTCCATCGTTCTGCCCGAAGGACAGGATCCCCGTGTCGTCATCGCCGCCAACATGGCAGTTGAGCAGAAAGTCGTGAGCAAGGTCATCGTTCTCGGAACCGAGGAAGAGATCGCCAAAGCATGTGCCGATGCCAGGATCACCGAACGTAAATTCGAGTGCCTTGATTACATGGCAAGTCCGCTTTTCGAAGAGTTCTCACAGGAACTTTATGAAATGCGCAAAGCCAAAGGTCTGGAGATCGAAAAAGCACGCAAAATGATGTCCAGCCGCATTTATTTCGGTGCAATGATGTGCCGCCGCAAACTGGTTGACGGTCTGGTTGCAGGCAGCATTGCCTCCACCGCCGATATGCTCCGTGCCGCGTTCCACTGCATCGGAACCGCTCCCGGGATCAAGAGTGCCAGCAGCTGCTTTGTCATGGATCTTGCCACTCCCGCTCCTGCCGGAGATGATGTGCTGGTCTTTGCTGACTGCGGCGTGAACCCCAATCCCGATGCCGATCAGCTGGTTGACATCGCGCTTGCTGCCAGCAGCAGCTACCGTTCACTTCTTGGCAAGACCCCGCGTGTGGCGTTCCTTTCGTTCTCCACTCACGGCAGTGCCGATCATGAGATCCTGGTCAAGATCCGTGAAGCAGCCGCCAAGTTTGCCGCCAAAGTCGAAGCTGACAAGCTGGACATCATCTGTGACGGAGAACTTCAGGCTGATGCCGCTTTAGTTCCCAAAGTTGCGGCTGCCAAGGCTCCTGAAAGTCCGCTTGCCGGTTCCGCAAACGTGCTGATCTTCCCCGATCTCAACTGCGGAAACATCTGCTACAAAATGGTTCAGCGTCTGGCGAAGGCAGAGGCATACGGTCCGGTCCTTCAGGGACTTGCCATGCCGCTCAACGACCTGTCACGCGGATGCAGTGCTGAAGATATCTACGGTGAGATCGTCATCACCGTCTGTCAGAGCATCTGACGCGGTAGACCTGATATAGAAAGAACGGTGGGATCTGGTGTAAAACAGCAGTTCCTGCCGTTTTTATTTTGGATACAGTGGATACACTGTCATTATATAAAGATGTAATTTCAAGTTATTGTCCCATTTTTTGTGAAAGTTGTTCAAACTGCGGTGGCGCATGCATGTGATTTGGCGGTACACCTTGTCACGGCGCAGTCCCGCAGGGCGAAGACGGATCAAATTACCTTTTCCAACTATTTGCCGCTGCCTCTTTGATTTTTTTGAATGATTTTTTGTTCAGCGTTGGAGATCGAATGGTATCATTCTGTTTTTTTCTGTTGAGAAAAAAGTTTCTGCCACTTGCCAGGAGAAATACCCTGATACTTTTTGAATTCTTTTGAAAAGTGATAACGGTCGGCAAAACCGCAGGCAAAAGCGACATCTTCAATGCTCCAGCCTAAATGCAGGAATTGGTCAGCGACTGCCATTTTCACCTGAAGACAGTACCGCTGCGGAGAAATACCCATTTCATTTTTAAAGAGATGCGAAAAACGTATCGGGGAAATATTCAGTTCTCCGGCAATTTGTGTATTGTTTACCTGCCCCCTGTGAAGAGCGATGAAGCTGAGAGCCTTTTCAATGGTCCTTGATTTTATTTTGAATTGTTCTGCATGGAAAAAATCTTCCGGAATATTCAGAAGAATGCTGCTCAAAAGGTTGAACAGCATCAATTTTGTTCTCGGGGTGAAACGGATTACCCGGTGCAGTATCTCAATGAACGGCTGTGCCGGTATATTTAAAACTTTCCGTTCCGGGTATTCAAACGGACCGGCGGTTTTGAACCAGATGAAAAGATGTGGGACTGGCTGCTGCAGCAAACCGGAGTAAACTGTATTCGGAGGAATCAGTATGATGTTATCCGGAGTTAATTCATGTTTAGAGCTTCCTGAAACACAAATGTTTCCGGCAGAAAAATTATACCACAGGACCCAGAAGTTCTGAATACAGTTGTTGGTATGCCAATCAGTCTGCTGCGGAATAAATCCGGCATTGAGCAATATAATATCATTTAACTGTTCTGCCGGCGTAAATACGCGGCGCCATTTATTTGCGCTTGCGACAATATTTGACATTTTTTCGACTGAATACTACATTTTATACCCAAAAAACTGTGCTATATTATAATATAGTGTTTGAAACATGTATTGCAAGTATCTTGTTATAACATAAAAACATGGAGGTGTGATCATGATTGACGGAAAAAAGGAAACTCCCGCCCATGGGCGGGTAAAACAATGCTGTTTTACCCTGAAAGAACTTCTTGTGGTCACTTCACAACACTGCCGTCATTTTATACATAACTCTTGTTTTGCGTCAGCAAAACAGAATTCGCTTTTCTTGACCCTCCGCCGCCCTGCGGGCTATGGAGGGCAGGAAGGTAAAACCAGTCCTTATAATGCTTGCGGAGCAAGCGCTTCATGCACCGAAGGTGCGCTTCATATTTGCCGCAGGCAAATGCTTCATACGGTGAAACCGTGCTCCATTCGATCAACGTTCACGTTGATCGTGCTTCTGGTTGTCATTGCGATCATTGCAATTCTTGCCTCCATGCTGCTGCCGGCTTTGAGCAAGGCAAGAGAG
>JAZSGR010000005.1:0-2207 GCA_045532825.1 Victivallaceae bacterium
CCCACACCCCTCTCTCCTTTTCAAGAAAAGCGAATAAGTTTTTGCTGACGCAAAAACGGCGTTATGTGCAGTACATGAAGCGTGTGCTTCGCAAGTATTATAAGAACTGGTTTTATCTTCCTGCCCTCCATAGCCCGCAGGGCGGCGGAGGGTCAAGAAAAGCGAAAAAGTTTTTGCTGACGCAAAAACAGTTTGTGTTAAAAAACAGCGGCAGTGTTGTGATATAACAACCAGAAGCTCTATAAGGGTGAAGCGCTGCTTCACCCGCCCATGGGCGGGAATTGAAAAACTCTGTTTTTCTGCAAATTCACAATGACGGATCATCATAAACAGTTCTCCTTTTGTTTAAAATTTATTCTTCACGAAGCATGAATTCAGGTTGTTCGACCGATACGGTTCCCCCCGGTTTATTGTCGCGTACTTCAACGGCAAAATCGACACGTTGCACGTTTTCCGGGATGGTGACGATAACAGATTTTTTCTTCCATTTCCCCGGTTCGGAATAATCCCGGAATTTCAATCTGCCGTCTTTATTGTAAACATATTTACCGCTCACGGGATCCTTGTAGTAAACCAGCACCAGTGTCTGATCGAACTTGCGGGAGACGGAAAAGCCGACAGTAACGACATAAGTTCCGGCAGCAGGTCTGATGATCGTCTGACTGAAAACATTGCCATATTTGAAAACTTTGGATTTGGTCTTCAGAACCGGCATTTTGACTGCGCTTACACCTTTCTGTGAACCATCTGACAGCATGGTTTCAGCTTTTCCGTTACGTACGTTCCAATAACGCAGTTTACCTTTGACAAGCTTGAACTCCGGATTCCGGATAAGGTTGCCGGCGGTCTCTGCTCCGCAGAGCATCTGTGCGCTCAACACAGATCCGGCGAACAGCATCGCTGCAAGTTTCACGACATTCATTTTGCTTTTCCTCCTTGATTTGCAACTTTGATGATGGAAACTTTTTCACCTCTGGATAATATAGCCGTACACAGCTTTTATACAACATTTTCCACCCCTTTTCTTCTGCAAAAAAATGCAAACAAATTTAAAGGAAAGTTTGAAATTTTTCAAGGCATGGTGTATATTCTTTGCATCATGAAAAAAATCCTTTTGAAAGACATTGCAGAAAAACTGGGAGTATCCGTTTCGCAGGCATCGCGTGCGTTGAACGACCGGGAATATGTTGCTCCGGAATTGCGGCGCAAAGCGGTACAGCTTGCAAAATCCCTGAACTACCGCAACATGTCCTGGAAACACCGCAAGCGGATCGCGGTGATAATCAACAGTTTTTCTGATTTCAACATCAATCTGCTCAATGAAATAAGGGCGTTGGCGCAGAAAAAACAGTGTGATACGGCCATCATCCCGATCGAAAACATAAATCAGCTGAACGACCAGATCTTTGATGGAGCATTCATTATTTCCTGCAGTGCGTTTCAGGTGAAATGGAACGAAAAATTCCGTATTCCGCTTGTGGTCATCAACCACTATGGAGACATAACGGAAAACATAAGTGAGATATTCCCCGATGCGGATCAGGAGATCCGTGTTGCGCTGGAGCATTTCATCCGTCTCGGACACCGCAGGATCGCCCGTATACGTTTTCAGGGAACCTATTCCACGGAGCGCGAGCAGCAGCGCGGAGTAAACGAGCTAATCCGCATATCCGGCAAGCACGGACTTGAGGAGCCGGTCATCAATGTTTGTGTGAGTGATTTTGACGAAATGATAAAAAAGGTGCTGGAGCTGTCGGAAGAGGGCTGCACGGCATTTCTGCTTGTGATGAGTGACTATGCACCTTATCTGCTCAAGGCATTATATGAAACAGGTAAAAGAATACCGGAAGACATATCTGTAATAACCTATGAATGCGGATTATCGGCGTTGCAGACTCCGCCGCTCACGACATTGCAGTATGATTACTGCAGGATAGTCGAGGCAGCGTTTGAACAGCTGTTCAAGGAGATGAAGGAGGAGCCGGAGTATTCCCGGATCATGGTTCCGGGGAAACTTATTTTGCGTGCGAGCACCGCGCCGGTGCCGGCAAATAAAAAAAATTAAAAATAAAAATAAAATTTTTGCCGCCCCGTGCTTACGGGGACGTGCTCCAGCGGCGGAACGCTGGTCGCCGCCTTAAAATGGCGGCGAAATATAAGCTCTGCGTGCAACGCAGAGTGCTATCTGCATCCCTGGCGCAAGACAG
>JAZSGR010000064.1:0-8386 GCA_045532825.1 Victivallaceae bacterium
CAATCCCATATTGGCAACCGGATTGGCGGTAATGTATTCACCATCAACGCACCAAGAGAAAAAGCCGCTCAATCTGGCAAGATGATGATTGACTGTCGTAATTGAGATTTTGTCGTGTTTGGTGTCCTCCAAATGTTCTGCAACGTTTTATCACGTAATCCCGGAGACTTTTTCCGGTTGGCTGGAAGTTTACGAAGTACATTGTCTCTGAAATTCCTCATTTCACGGCGGGAGAGTTTTCGGATGTCAGTTTCACTGCCGAACCATTCGCAAAGCAAATTGAGCGAATTGATGATGTCGTCGTGAAGCTTCTGGCATCTTTTTACCGGGACAGCGATATAGGATTTGACCAAATCTCCAAGAGTATCAAACTTTTCATCGTCGATGATTTTTTGAGCAGATGGGAATCCTGCTCCCAGAACACGGTTGAAATCTTCCGGGGAATACTCAGTCGTATATCTGGCTCCATCCAAATGTTCACGCTGGACTCTGGCACAATAAAGAAAGCCTTTCAGAAACTCCCGTCCGGCAAAGTTGCGGAGATTATCAGGGACAGCCACATCTTTGAGCAAATCATCAGCTGTTGCTGTTGCCCACTGGGGAATTTCTCTGTTTTAGAGCATTTTCCACACTGTTGCACACATTCAGCATCATTTTTCTGCCTTCGGCTTTGGATGCGTTGCAAGTGGCTCCGTATTCACAATCGTAAACGTCCTGGTCAATAAGACTGGTATTGATGTATTGAGTTATTCTGTTTCGGATTTCGGTGACAATATTCATGTCGGTCGTACCTCCTTTGTTGTAAGTTTCAAGTGATTCTGCGATTACTCTCCGTGAGCAATCTGTCACTTTAAGTATAACATCAAGGAGGTCAGAAGTCAAATCGCCTGTTTTGAGGGAGATTTTTACCTCACGGGCACGACCGTTGGTCAAAATTGAGGGGATACGACACCGGAAGTAGTAAATGCCGTTACGCTTGACGAGATTCGGGATTTCTGCTGCCATAAACAAGTTTTTCCTTGGTTGTGGTCCAGTTTGTGGTCCACTTCAAGGCAGAATTCAGACAGAAAAATCTTGTGTAAGAAGTTGAAATAAAGGAGTTTAAAAAAATGGTCGGGGTGAGAGGATTTGAACCTCCGGCCTCTGCGTCCCGAACGCAGCGCTCTAGCCAGACTGAGCCACACCCCGACTTGAATTCGGATCAACGTTTTGCGTTGTTTTATAATGTAGCCCTTGATGATCGCTTTTTCAAGCCGTTTTTTGTGAAAAAATCGTTTTTTTTGCAAAAAGTATGACGATGCAGGGAGAAAATAAAAAAAACTGCCGGTTTCAACCTTATGGGAAATCCGGCAGTCGGGGCGTGCGGTAATATTACCAGGCCTGACCCTTCTTCTCAAAATAGGCGGCTACGTTCGGAATGATCGGCTTGATCAGCTTTTTGATCGCAACTGCATATTCCTTGATCTCAGCCTGCGCATGGTCGCTGTCACGCAATTCAAGAAAATGAAGCAGGTTGGAGAGATCAACAGTTCCCCAGAATGTCACCATCATGTTCTGGGGAAGTACTCCGCGCGCCTGCTCACGGCAGACTCCGGAGGCGAGAAGTTTCTCGTAGAGTTCAAAAGATTTTTTGTTGTGTTCCGCAATATCCGCACGGAGATCCGCAGGATTGAAGTCCGGATCAGTGAATGATGCCTGACGGTTGTTTTCTGACTGACGGCGGAGTTCTGCCGGAGTGTAAAACTCCATGTCAATCTCGGTGTAACGTCTGGAGATCTCATTGTAGCTCCAGGTACGGTGACGGTGCCACTGACCGCGGATGAAAAGAGGACAATGCACGCTGAAAGTGAAGACCAGGTGCTCCAGCGGACTGGTGTGACGGTTGTCGATCAGGTATTCCAGCAGACCGACGTCGCGGGGTTCCATCTCTTTTTTGAGCTTGCCGAATGAAACGCGCGCTGCATTGACAATGGTTGTTTCACTGCCGAGGTGATCGATCAATCCCACCCAGCCCTGTCCGTTGAGGACTTTTACATGATTTTCCGGCGGCACGTTGAGATGCTCCATAATAACGGTCTCCTGATTATTTCTGTTGTTGAGTTTTAATGTTCCGGAACTGAATATAACACTGTAATCAAGTTTTTTCCAGATGAATTTTTTATGAATACTGTAAAAGATCGGAAAAATTTTTTATTTTTTATGTCCGCAGCATCCGGTGCATCCGCATCCGCCTGCCGCCGGACATTCAAATTTTGACGGACAACTGTTTCCGGAGGTCGTGACTGCAGCAAAACGGTTGAGTGCTTTTTTCAGTTCTTCTGAACCGCATGCCGGACACTTTGCCTCCGAGTCCCAACGGGGAAGCAGCAGCTCAAAATCTTTTCCGCAATTTTTACAGGTATAACGAAATATTGGCATTTTCAGATTTTCCGTTTCGAATTTGCTTTTTGATAACCATGTTTTCCGAAATATAACCCGCAACTGCGGAAAAATCAAAGCAATATTGATTTTATATGTAAAAAAAAGTGGATTTATACGGATAAATGTGCTATCTTATATAATAAAGAGGCAATTTCAAAACTCTTCAAAAGTCTCAAAACGCATCTGCTTTGATTTTTTTGAATGACTTTTGAAATTACCTCCAAAGTAATTTATACCGGCAAAACGTCCGCCGGTGATATTATGTTTTTTATATAACTGAAGTTTGAGGATCAGCAACATGAGCAAAAATTACAAGATCGCAGTCATTCCGGGTGATGGTACCGGTCCGGAAGTAGTGGCAGAGGCAGTCAAAGTTCTTGATGCCGCCGGTGAAAAATTCGGATTTTCCACCGAAAAAACCTATTTCAACTGGGGCGGTGAACATTATCTTGCCACCAATGAGATTCTGCCGGATGATGCCGCAGATCAGCTTCGCAAATTCGATGCGGTTCTGCTCGGTGCCATAGGTGATCCCAGAGTGAAACCCGGATTGCTGGAAAAAGGCATTCTGCTGCGTCTGCGTTTTGAGCTTGACCAGTATATCAATCTGCGTCCCATCAAGCTGTATCCCGGTGTGGAAACTCCGCTTGCCAACAAGGGGCCGGAAGATATCAATTACGTTGTCGTCCGTGAGAACACCGGCGGCATCTATACCGGCATCGGCGGTTCCGCCCAGACCGGAACCAAAGATGAAGTTGCCACTCAGGCGATGGTTTATACCTACAAGCAGGTCGAACGCTGCCTGCGTTTCGCTTTTGAGACTGCAAAACAGCGTCACAGCAAGGATAATCCGTGGAAGGGACTTTCCGCCGAAGATATCGCTGCCGGTAAGACCTGCCAGCTGACTCTCTGCGGCAAAACCAATGTGCTTACCCATGTTTTCGGTCTCTGGGAGCGTGTGCTCAAGGAACTGGCTCCGGAATATCCTGAAGTCAAGACCGCTTACAGCCATGTCGATGCCATCACCATGTGGATGGTCAAAAATCCGGAGTGGTTCGATGTCATCGTCACCTGCAACATCTTCGGCGATATCATCACCGACCTCGGAGCCATGACTCAAGGCGGTATGGGAATCGCTGCAGGCGGCAATATCAATCCCGCCGGAGTCAGCATGTTTGAACCGATCGGCGGATCTGCTCCGAAATACACCGGTATGGGAGTCATCAATCCGCTGGCAGCCATCGGCGCAGCCGGCATGATGCTGGACTTCCTCGGAGAAAAGGATGCCGCTGCCGCTATCGACCGCAGCATGGCTTTCATCACCGGAAACAAGATGAAGTCCCAGGCCGCCGGCAAAATGGGATATTCCACTTCCGAAGTCGGTGATCTGGTTGTTGAGAACCTGTGATAAAACGCATGGATCAGGTATTTACCAGCTTCAAGGCTCCGGGATTTGACGGAGTGATTTTGAGGACGGGATCAGACTGTTTGTTTGATCCCGTTTCTTTGCTTGATATTCCGGATGATCCGGCGTTATGCTGCAAAAAAGGTGTTACAGTTCAGGCAGGGAAAAACGGCAAATGGTTTGTTAAACGCTTTTGCCATAGAACTCTGCTGAAAGCGGCAGCGCATCTTTTTAAGATTTCCAGACCGCTTAACTGTCTGCGTGCCGCTGAATGGCTGGATAAAGCCGGAATCGATACTCCGCAGGTCGCTGCAGCTTTGCGGAAATACCGTGGTTTACTGCCGGAATTTGATTACCTTATTACTGTTGATATCAACGGGAAGGCGGTTTTTGCTGATAAAATGCCGCTTACCGTGGAACTTGCGGATGATTTGACTGCTCTGCTTGTAAAAATGCACAATGCCGGAATCGAACATGGTGATGTCAATTTAAGAAATATCTACCGTTCCGTTTCAGGTGAATGGGGCGTTATAGATCTTGATTCCTGCCGGATCTTTAAACAAGCATTGGGGATCCGCAGGCGCAGACGGGAACTGGCAAGGCTTGCAAGTTCTTTTATCAAACTTGCAGTGAAACGTGGTGAAACTGATATGCGGGAACGTGAGGCGGCATTGCTTTTTCTGAAACTTTACCATGAACGTTCAGGTATCGACCTTGATGCCGGAACATATTGGAAACGTGTGGTATATCTTACCGGTCGAAAGAGAAGATAATATGTTCAATCTGAAAAAAATAGCCGGATTTTTCCCAGAGGGAATGGATTCCGGATTGCTGAAAGAGGCCTTTACTCACCGGAGTTTTGCCGTTGAGCATAAACTTGATTATGATAATCAGCGTCTGGAGTTTCTCGGTGATGCTGTGATTGAAACCGTTTTGAGTGAATTTCTGTTCAAACGTTATCCCGGATCTCCCGAAGGAGATTTGACCAAGATGCGTTCGGCTCTGGTGTGCGAAGCTGCTCTTGCAAGGCTTGCACGCTGTCTGGAACTGGGAAGTAAACTGCGCATCGGTAACGGTGAGATCGAGGCCGGGGGGGCGTTCAGGGATTCCACACTTGCCGATCTTTTTGAAGCCGTCATTGGAGCTTTGTTCCTCGGTGCCGGATTTGAAGTGTGCAAAGAGCTGCTGACTGAACTTTTTGAGAAAGAGTTTCCCGATCCGCAGAATATGCTGGTCGAACTTAATCCCAAAGGAAAACTTCAGGAGTTGTCACAGCATCTCTGGAACCGCACTCCGGGATACCGGATCTTCAGGCAGTACGGTCCGCAGCACAATCCGTTTTACGAAGTTGAATTGCGGCTGCAGAAATGGGTCGCTTACGGAAGCGGAAAAAACCGCAAAAGTGCCGAATTCGATGCCGCTAAAAATCTTTATAATTATCTGAATAAAATTGGAATAAAGTTCTGATGAAGTTTGAGATCAACATTCCTGAAGTCATACGTGCCGGCAGAAAATGCCGTTTTGCTCTTGTGCCGCTGATCCCCGGGGGGGCGGTGCTTTTCGTTTGCGGTAAACACTCCGTCGGCAGGATCGAAAAAGAGATGCTGCCTCTGCTTGAAGGACGCAAGGTGTTCATCCGGACGCCGTTTGCCGGGGAACCGCATCTTGATGAAGTCGATGAGCTGCTTGATTTCGCCCGCAATGAACAGGTCTCTGCCGTTATTGGCTGGGGGGGAGGCAGTGCCATTGACGGTGCAAAGGCGGTTGCCGCGTTGTGCCGTGAGACTCTGCCGGCTGCTGAATATTTTTACAACCGCGCTGAAGCTGGAGTGCGCAGTGTTTTTTTTGCTGCAGTGCCGACAACTGCCGGAACCGGAGCGGAAGTTACTGCCAATGCCGTTTTGACTGACCGGAATACCGGAATAAAACAATCTCTGCGTACTGCCGGAATGACGGCGGATGCCGCGTTTGTTGATCCTGAACTGGTGGATGAGTGTCCTGCCGGAGTGATGGCTTCAAGCGGATTTGATGCTTTGACCCAGGCTGTTGAAAGTTTTATTTCCCTGAAATCCGATGCACTTACCTCTTCGATTGCCCGCAGTGCGGTCCGGGATATTTTTCTTAATCTGGAAATGGCGTGCAGGCATTTTCCGGCATCAGTTGATGCTGTGACGCTTGGGTGCCTCAATGCCGGTATCGCTTTTTCCAAATCCGGATTGGGGGCGGTTCACGGTCTTGCACATCCTGTTGGAAGTTTACTTTCGGTTCCGCATGGAACCTGCTGCGCTGTGCTGCTGACCGCAGTGCTGGAATTCAATCTGCCGGTCGTCAGGGAAAAACTTGATGAACTTGCTTCGGTTTCCGGCGCGGAAAATGCTGAAGATTTTATCCGGAAAATAGCCGTGTTGCGCCGGAAACTTGCAGTTCCGGAGAATTTCAGCGCGTACGGTCTTGCGGAAAAACATTTTAAGTTCATCGCAGATAATTGCCGCTCCGGCAGTATGAAATGCAATCCGCGCGTGATGACTGATGATGATGTTGTCGAACTTATGGGGAAATTGAAATGAAAAAAATCGTTGCGGCCGGATTTAATCCGGCATGGCAGAAGGTCATCACTTTTGAAAAGATCGTTTGCGGAAATGTGAACCGGGCTTCCGGACTTGAAGAGTTTGCTTCCGGCAAGGGGATCAATTTTTGCCGTGCGGTAAAATGTTACGATCGTGCATCTGCTCATCTCATCCAGTTCTGCGGCGGAACAAACGGGGAACGGATCGAAGCTGCTCTGAAAAAAGAGGGAATTTGTTTTGACTCCGTGAAAACTGCAGCCGGAACCAGATGTTGTGATACCTGTATCGATCTTGAGTCCGGGAAAACTACCGAATTGATCGAGCCGTCTTATCCGGCAGCAGCGGAAGAGGTCGAACAGTATGTCGAAAAGTTTTCCGCGCATCTCAACGGGGCTGCCGCCGCTGCTTTCTGCGGAACACTCCCGACCGGAACGGACGGCAGGCTTTACGGCAGACTTGCCGGGATCGCTGCTGAAAAAAATGTTCCTTTGCTTGTTGATGTCTGGAAAAATGTCGATGATATATTTTCATCCGGTGCGGAGATATGGTTGAAGATCAACCGCGAGGAGCTTGCTGCTTTGACCGGAAAAGCGGAACTCAAAGACGGATTGATGGTTTTGAATTCCCGTTGGGGCATAAAGAAAGCCGCGATCACCGATGGTCCGGGAGCGGCTTTCGCATTTGATTGCGGAAAAATCGTAAAATATACTCTGCCGGTGTTGACAAAGATCGTTAATCCGATCGGTTGCGGGGATACCGCAAGTGCGGTGTTGTGCAGCGGTCTGGTGAACGGGAACAACTGGTTTGAGGCATTTGCCCGTGCTCTCGGAGCTGCAAGTGCAAATTGTCTTTCAAGTCTTTGCGGAAGTTTTGCCAAATCTGATGCCGACAGACTTGCTTCTGTTGTGACATATTCTGAATTTTGACATACGCTTGCCGATATCGGGTGATCAGGAGAGAGTATTATGAAAAAATATCTTGCTGTTTTGACTTTTCTGTATGTTTGTGATCTGTTGGCAGTTATTGGTTTGAACGGAAAATTTGACTGGAACGGAATAAACGTAAAAACACTCTGTCCGGCGGTGAAGTATGCAAAAATCGAACGCACAGAGCCGCGCATGCTGAAAATAGCTGTGCGTTCGATTTGACTGATCCGGCATTGCAGTTTCAGATGACTCCACGGTCTGCGGCATGGGGAAAACCGATGCCGGGATTTCCGAAACTTACTATCCGGACTGACCGCAAGACCTGCCGCAAATTTATGGAGGAAATGGTCAGCCGCGGCAATAATGTTGTGGCTTGTGTCAATGCTTCTCCCTGGACTCCGTGGCGGATCCCCTGGAATCATCCGCATGCTGACCGACTCGGTTTGCTTATCGATAACGGAGTTCCGGTTTCTCCTCCATTGCGCAAACGGGCATTTTTTTACATCGGCAAAGACAACTCTTACGGTTTCGGCGTCGCTGAACCTGATATGGATATTTCTCCGTACAAACATGCGATTTCAGGTTTTGCCCACGTCCTGAAAGAGGGAAAAGTTTTGAAGCACTCCAACAAAGGGCTGGCTCCCCGTACCGGATACGGATTGTCTGCTGACCGCAAAACCATGTATATTGCCGTCGTTGACGGCAGGCAGCCGGGCTTCAGCATGGGGACATCCCGCGAGGAAACCGGTGAACTTCTGCTCTGGCTTGGCGCCGATGAGGGACTTAATATGGATGGCGGAGGTTCGACCACTCTCCTTATCCGCGACGGCAACGGAAAAATCACCAAGCTCAATCACTATATAAATGACCTTGAACGCGCCGTCGGCGGAGCAATATGCATCATTTACCGTAAAAATTGACAGACAGAGGTAATTTCAAGATAATGTCCGAAATTTTGTGAAAAATTTATATTTTATCCTTATTCAGATATGTTTTTCTCAATTAAAATATATCACACAGCATGTTTTTTTCAAGCTCAAGAAACGGTTCTGTCTGCGATCGGTGGA
>JAZSGR010000224.1:0-7419 GCA_045532825.1 Victivallaceae bacterium
AACCAAACGTTCCCAGCTGCTGGTTGTGGCAGAACTCCTTCCTGCAGATAATGCCGACAACAGAGCTGATGTTATCAAAGAAATTGAAACTGAGTTAAATCAAGCTGGTACTGCCAACACTTACGGCTACCGTCAATACCTGATTGACAGCAAGCGCAACTGAAGCAATAAATCATATACAGCAAAAAGGCGGCAGGGGAAATCTTGCCGCCTTTTTTGATTTACAATAATCTTATCACCCCCGGTGACTCCCGGATATCAAACTGTAAAATGTGTGATCCGGTCATTATCCGGCAAATTCGGTTTTACCGCTAAAAATCAATTTGAAAAATGATGGAAAGGTGCTATATTAAAGAAAACCTAAATCGTATAAGGTTAATTTAAAGGCAGTACATTATGAGCATCACGATGGAAGAATTGGCAAAACTTGCCAATGTTTCCCAAGGGGCAGTATCCCTGGTATTAAACGGCAAAGCCAGAGGGCAGATTTCGCAAAAAAAGCAGGATTTGATCAAAGCTCTTGCGAAAGAATACAATTATCGCATAAACATGGCAGCCAAGGGATTGCGGAAACAGCGGCAATATGCGGTCGGTGTCATTATGCCCGGAAATCTCAATTTATTTTATGCTTCTTTGCTTACGCTGCTCCAAAAAAAATTTTCCGATCGCGGATATATGACCTTGTTTTCTTTTGTCCGGGATGGCAATTTTGACAACATCTGCAATTCTCTTTGTGAAAGGCAGGTGGACGGCATAATTTCATGGATCGATTCTCCGCAGTTATCGGCAAACGGCATACCTGCAGTAGTATTTGATGATGAACACCGCACTGAAAATATTTCATCCCCCGGCAAACTCCGCCGCTGCGGCTTTGATTTTCGGGTAAGTTACCGCGAACTTTTCAACTATCTGTGGGTTTTGGGACACCGTAAGATCGGCTTTATCGGCAACACCGGAGACGTCCGTTGTCATCTGCTGCGCAAATTTTTGCTTGAAAAAGGTATTGAAATCAATGAAAACTGCTTTTTCCATCATTCAGATGATCTTGCGGGAAACAATGACCTGTTCGACCGGATAATGACCATGCCGGAAAGACCGACTGTACTTGTCACAACAAACGACGAAACGGCACGGCAGCTGATTTCAGAAGGAGCACGACTGGGGGTGAGATTTCCTGATGACATTTCTATAACAGGTTTTATGAATTTGCCTTACACAGTCAATATGTATCCGGCTCTGACAACGCTTGACAGCAAAAATGAAGAGCTTGCCGGTGCGATGACCGATATTTTGCTCAATATGATCGAACGCCCGGAAACTCCGGTCAGTGACATATTTATCCAACCGGAATTGATCATCAGAGATTCATGTGATCGACCGGCAATCATGGGAGAATAAAAATGAAGATCCTCTTCCGGCTCACCGTATTTGCAGCTGCCTTGACGCTGTACGCAAAAGAACCTGTTTTCAACTGGTATGGAGATGTATTGAGAGGAACACGCCTTACCGGGAACTGGTTTTCCGTACCTCCATCAGCAAACATAAGAGCATATCTGCGTTATGAACTGCTGAAAGAAACACCGGGATTCCGCTTTTTGCCGTATGTAATTTTTGAAGATGCCTCCGGCAAAATCACAGGCAGGCTTGATATGGGTGAAAATCTTCCCGATCCCGTAAACAGCCATTTGATCGATGCCGAACTCTACTGCAAAGTTCCCGCCGGAACTGTCAAAGCGTATTTTTCACTGGACTTTTACGGAAACCCGGGAAGTATCCGCATAAAAGAAGAAAAAATCCATGTTTCTTTGCCGCCGGTCCGGGAAAAAATGCGCTATAAACCACTGGCACATCCCCTCAAAATGACCGATGCACAACTGGATAAGCATCTGAACAAACGGCTCCCTGCCCACGCAAAAATCGTCCGCCGCGGAGAATACAACACTATTGAAGTCAATGGAAAAGAAATCACCCCATCCATCTATCTGACGACCGGATACAAAACCGGTCTCCGGTACAGTATGATTCAGGAATATGCCGCCTCCGGCGTGCGGATCGTTTCCTGCTCAGCGTCTCTCGGCATAGGCCGTCCCAATAAAGCCCTGACTGACATCTGGCTCGGTGATGGAAAATACGACATAAATGCTCTGCAGAAAGAGTTGCGCAAGATTCTCAGGGAATTTCCGGATGCCTGTATCCTGCTGAATCTGGATGTTTCTCCCTATCGCGGATATTTGGAAAAATATCCAGGTGAAGCTTATTGCGACAGAAACGGTGATTTCGTCGGTTTTTATCACGGATATGCCAGGAAAACCGGAAAAAAACTTTTTACAGGCAAAAAAGGAGAAGATTCCCTGAACAGTCTCCCCTCCTATTACTCCCGCCATTATGCAGAATCTGCGGCAAAAGCTCTGCATGATATCTGCAAAATGATTTCAGCAACACCTGAAGGAAAAGCCGTGATAGCAGTCTATCTCAACGGCGGGACCGACGGTCAGTGGTACGACCAGTTCGATACCAGGTTGAAAATAACCGCCGACGGTTCACCGGCCGGCAGAAGAGCGTTCAAGGTATTTTTACAGAAGAAATACGATAATAACATCGACAAATTGCGTCGTGCATGGCGGAACAAAACAGTGACCTTTGACGGAGTTGAACTTCCACAGCACAATGAATTGTGGAACAAAGAAAAAAGTTTCCACACCCTGCACCAGACAGCCTCTTTGCTTTCTGATTACTGTGAATTTCTCGGCACAGCTTTTGCGGAAAGACATATTTTGTGGTGCAAAGCAGTCAAATCCGGTTCAGGCGACCGCTTTCTTGCCGGTTCATATTTCAACAATTCCGGCTTGCGCGGCTATCCGCAGCTCGGACATCAAAGTTTGCGTCTGCTGCTGAAAGCACCGGAAGTCGAACTGTTGGCGACGGTTCCCGGTTACCGGCGCAATCTGCGTGAACCTGTCCATCAGGGAGGTTTTTCCGGCAGTCTGGTGCGCAACGGCAAGCTGCAGATAACCGAACTTGATCTGCGTACCGGCGAGCTGCCCTATTGGGGACGCTGGGGAATGCCGTTCTGGCGCAGTCACAATCCGGCAGAAAGATTTGCCCTTGATGCTTTGCGTTTTGCGGCATCAGCCATCAGCAAAGGCGGCACTTTTCACATTTACGACATGGAAGGAGGAGTTTTCAACAGCAGCAATGCCAGAAATGCCTGGCAAAAAGCGATCTCTCTATTGAACGAACGGGTCCCGGCTCCTCTGGATGAAAAACATATAGCGGTGATATCATCCGAAAAATTCTGGAATTATCAATCTTTCGCAAAAAACCGGATCACCGCCTATACGGTCCGGGAAACGCCGCTTCATGCCTTGTACCGTTCCGGAGTCAAACATTTTGAATATGTTCTGGAGGATGTATTCGACAAAGATTTCAAAGCTCCGCGTGTTATGATTTTTCTGGATGCAGGAACTTTGACTGTCGCCCAGGCTTCCGCCATCCGCAAAAAATTCGGAAAAGACGGCAGAGTTATCTGCTGGATGTGGGCGCCGGGAATGTTTACGGATGACGGAGATAAAAATATTTCAGCAATCACCGGTTTCAAACTTAAACGTTCTCCCGGGGCAGACAATCGTCCACTGGTTGCCGAACCGTCAGCAGTATCACCTTTTTTAAAACACGTCCGCGGATTTCTCTTTCCTTACACTCCGGAGTATCTGCACGGCTGGGGGATCGCTTATGCTGTTGATGATCCTGATGCGAAGATCATTGCCAGTTACTATAAAACCCGGATCCCCGGCGGAGCAGTCAAACAGTATGCGGATCATACCGAACTTTATTTCGGAGCTCCGGGCAGTCTTACCCCGCAGCTCTGCCGTAATATGGCGCGGTCAGGAAAGGTGCATATTTATCTGGAGTCTGATGATTTTTCCGATATCAATGCCGGTTTACTCAGTCTTTCGGCATTGAGCACAGGCATCAAACACATTTACCTGCCGCCGGAGGTGGAGGAGGTCAAAGTTCTGACCGGACAAAAAATCAAATTCAAACACCTGAAAGCATCTGTCGAAATGAAAACCGGAGAATTGCTTATTTTGAAAATGATCCGTAAAAATAAAATGCAGGAAAGGACCAGAAAATGAAACATCAAAATCCCAAATCACTGTCTGCTGCAGAAAAAAACTTGCAGAAAATCCGTTTGACACAGACTGAATCACCGGAAGATATTGCATGTAAAACATGTATTTTTCCGTTGTATTTCCTCAAAAAAGATACATCCTTATATCCGCATGGGCGCACTTCATACTTTCACAGCGTCACCCGGTCTGTTTTTACACTGATTGAACTGCTGGTGGTCACTTCACGACTCTGCCGTGATTTTTTCAAACGCTTTATTTGTACGGATCAGTACGGATGTGTACGGAAACATACGGAGAGTGCCGCTCACAAAAATACACCGCATTATACTTGCAAAGCAAGTGCTTCATGCACCGGAGGTGCGCTTCATATTTGCCGTCATTTCATAACACAAACTGTTTTTGCGCCAGCAAAAACTTGTTCGCTTTTCTTGAAAAGGAGAGAGGGGTGCGGGGAGGGAGGGAAAACCTCTTTTCCCGGGAAAAGAAGTTTTTCCTCTCTCCCCGCCGCCCATTTCACCCTTATCGAGCTTCTGGTCGTTATTGCCATCATCGCGATACTTGCTGCGATGCTGATGCCGGCATTGAATAAAGCGAGGGGAACCGCACAAAACGCCAACTGCCTGAGCAATCAGAAACAGATGGGAACAGCGATTGCCGGATACACTTCTGACCAGCGTGATTTTTTCCCGAAACTGCTGTACTCTAAATATACATCGTTATACGGAAGCGGCGGCGGAACCTGGCTTGCGACTCTTGTGCGTTTGAAATACATCACTTACAACAGCAAACTTCTGACCTGTGATTTCAATCCCTTTAAACGTCAGCATTTTGAAAAAGAACAGCATGCGAACCTGACAACCGATTCCTATTATTATGCTTTGAGTTTCACCGGTTACGGATTGAACCGTTATGTGGGTTCATCGTTTTTGCAGGCGGGAGCAACAGCAGAAGCAGATCAATATGCGCCATTGAAACTAAGTCAGATCAAAAAGAATCCTCCGTCCCGCCTGCTGGTAACAGTAGATGCCTATATGCGCAGCGGCAAGGCTTTGCCGGAAGCCAATTCAAAAGGATTCTATCTGATCGATGAAAGCAAAACCAACAAATGGTATCAGCCGGATGCCAGAGAGCATAACGGAGGGGTCAATGTGCTTTATGCAGACTTTCATGCCTCACCGCTGAAAATCGCAAATTTTCTCTATCCATACAATGAAATAGATCCGGAAACGATGCTCAAACCTTATTAAAAAAGCAATGAAAATTTTTTCTGAACAGATCATATCAGGAGCCTTGCACTATTTCAGGATACACCCAGGATTGTGGGACGACCGGCTGGATAAAGCCGTTGCCATGGGCTTGAATACCATTGAAACTTATATTCCGTGGAATCTGCATGAACCGCACCGTAATGAGTATGTTTTTGACGGAATATGCGATGTGGAAAAATTCATTCGCAAAGCAGCCGGTCACGGTTTGCAGGTCATTGTTCGCCCCGGACCGTATATTTGTGCGGAATGGGATAACGGCGGTTTTCCTGGATGGCTGCTGGCGATCCCCGGGATCCGTTTGAGATGCAGTAATCAGATTTTTCTTGATGCAGTTGAAAAATATTTCGCAGTTCTGTTTGAGCGGTTGCGTCCATTGCTTTCTGTCAATGGCGGTCCTGTCATCATGCTGCAGATAGAGAACGAGTACGGTTCATTCGGAAATGACAAAAAATATCTCAATTTTCTTGCAGATCTTTACCGCAGACTGGATATGGATGTTCCATATTTTACCAGCGATGGTCCGGCGGAGCTTCTGCTCGCAGGCGGCACACTCGATGATATTATGCCGACGGTAAATTTTGGAATGAATAACGAAAAAGCCTTTGATGTGCTCAAAAAATTCCGTCCGGACACACCGGAGTTCTGCATGGAGTTCTGGGACGGCTGGTTCGATCACTGGGGAGAAAAACATCAACTGCGTCCGGCAGAAGACGGCGGAGATGCTTTTGCTGCAGAATTTGAAAAAATCATTGCCCGCAAAGCCAATATCAATTTGTATATGTTCCATGGCGGAACCAATTTCGGCTTCACAGCCGGAGCAAACGGCAATAATTATATTGATTATGCTCCGGTCGTCACAAGCTACGACTACGATTGTCCGCTGTCAGAAGCAGGAGATCCGACTGAAAAATATCTGGTTTGTCAGAAAATATTGAAAAAATATACCGGCAATCCCCGCATACGACCGATATCCCCATCTCCTAAAATAAAACCGCAGCCGGTAAAACTTAACGGTTTTGCTGCCTTACACGGCAAATTTTCCCGCCTTGCCGCCGGAAGAGGAAAATCCCCGCATCCGCCGACATTCGAGGAATTGGGGGAAAACTTCGGTTTCATCCATTATTCCACCCGGATAGCTCCGTTTGAAGGAAAGGCAAAAATCAATCTTATCGATGTCAATGATTTTGTTCAGCTCTGGCTGGATGGCAATTATCTGGGCAGTCAATTCCGCACTGATGAGAAAAAATGTTTTGAAATTTCAGGAAAACCGGAGGAAATGACACTGGAACTTCTGGTCGAAAATACCGGACGTATCAATTACGGTCCCTTTACCGGCAAAGACCGGAAAGGCATCTCCGGTGCCGTGTGTTTGAATCTTCAGACGCTTTTCAACTGGGAATATGATGTCCTGCCGATGAATGATATAAGCGCGCTCACCTTTGCACCTGTAACAGATATTCCTGATGAACCGGCGTTTTTCCGCAGTACCTTTGAGCTTTCAGAAGTTGCCGATACATTTATAAAACGTCCCGGCACGAAAGGACTTATCTGGATCAACGGGTTCAATTTGGGACGTTACTGGCAGCGCGGACCGACTGGAACGTTATATGTCCCGGCTCCGGTTTTGCAGCATGGGGAAAATGAAATCATTGTGTTTGAGCAGGAAAAACTCCTGTCCGATACGGTTTATTTTTCCGACACCCCTGATTTGGGTCCTCTTGACTGACCGGCAGAAGTTTAAAATAGTTATTGTCCCATTTTTTGTGAAAGTTGTTCAAACTGCGGTGGCGCATGCATGTGATTCAGCGGTACACCTTGTCACGGCGCAGTCCCGCAGGGCGAAGACGGATTCCGCACCGTACTCGGCGCAAAACTCAACCTTGCTCCACGCTGCATCCACCGATCGCAGACAGAACCGTTTCTTGAGCTTGAAAAAACATGCTGTGTGATATATTTTAATTGAGAAAAACATATCTGAATAAGGATAAAATATAAATTTTTCACAAATTTTCGGACAT
>JAZSGR010000094.1:0-21187 GCA_045532825.1 Victivallaceae bacterium
GCGATGCAGATAGCACTCTGCGTTGTACGCAGAGCTTATGTTCCGCCGTTTGATCACGTCCGGGTAGCACCCGGTGGCAGATATTTTTTTATTTTTTTGTTTTTTTGTTTTTTCAGCGCAGGCGCGCACCGGTAACGAACAGCCGCGTTCCCGCCTCGCCAGGCAGCTGATACGGCTCCGTCGTCTCCCAATGGAAATTTCTGAAATCCTTTTTCAGCACCGGCATATCCTCTTCCGCCTGTCCCGGCGTTTTGTAGAGTATGAATTTTCCATTCTTCGCAGGAAAATTCGAGGCATCCCTCGCAAGACCCGGTGCCGTCGCTACCGCACGCGCTGTCACTACATCAAACTTGAATTGGAATTCCTTCCTGCGGTTCAGCTCGTTCACCCTGCCGTGAATGGCGGTCAGATTGGTCAACCCCAAATGCTCCGCCGCACTGCGGACAAAATTGATCTTTTTTCCGGTCGAGTCTATCGAAGTTATACGCCAGCGGGGAAATGCCAGTGCCAGTACCAGACTGGGAAAACCTGCTCCGCATCCGAGATCGGCTAAATTTATCTCCTCCGCGGCAAGATGAGGAAAACATTTTGCCATACCAAGACTGTCGGCAACGTGCTTTATTGAAAAATCAGGCTCTTCCGTGATCCTTGTGAGATTGGTCGTCCGGTTGGCTTCGATCAGAAAATCACGCAGCACTGCACATTTTTCAACGAATTCTGCCGGATCATTCACCTGACAGCTGCCGGCATATTCAAACAGGGAAAAATTCATATCAGACAAACTCCCGAAATGGCAAAAAGTATTCCTGCGGCAATCAGAGAGATGCCGTAAATATACTTCCATTTTTTCTTTGTTCCCGCCTGCCGTATGGCATCACGCAGATGATGCGGGATCCCGGAGATCCAGATGCCGCACGCTCCAAGCAGCCAGCTTGTTATCGCGATGACTCCGGCAAGCGGCAGATCAAGGTTGAATGACCGGTGCAGTGCCTCGTAGGCAAGGATGATGAAGATACCGCCGACCGCACGCGAAGTCATGTAGTCCAGACAGAAAAAACTTGCTATCGGTACGATGACCGCAAGCGGCCACATGAACGGCAGCAGAAATGACGGAGCCACCGCCTGCGCATGCGGAATACACCAGGCAAGAGCGAACCAGCCGGTCAGCAGTCCGAAATAACGGTTGCGCGGAATTTTTTCAAAACGCGGAAGATTTTGCCCGTTTATGCACAGGAAAACTGCTCCGGATGCGATAAGAAATGCCGCTCCGGGAAGCATCCACAGGCGGTATAATGCTGTTTCAGTCACGATAGATCCTTGATTTTATTACAGTGAATATTGCAATTTGTATACTATGCCAGTATTTTGCGCTTTTGTCAAGAGCCGGAATTGCAGAAATCACCTTTTTGCAGCTTCGTAGATCATGAGGATGAGTTCCGTCGCAGCTCTGGCATCTTCACCTGAAACCATCACTCTGCCGCCTGTTATGCACTTTTCAGCAAAATCCCGCAGCAGTATCTCGTGCCCTCCGGTCGCTGTTACGGCATTGGTGGATGCTCCTGAATGCAGTTCCAGCCCCTCCGAACGGGTGGGATTGGGAAGATCTTCCATCTGCCAGTCGGTTATGCGGTCGCCTTCAAGAGTAAAGAAACCCTTTTCTGTGCGTATGGTCATAACTGCATCACTGCCGGGTTTGGAGGCGGTGGAGGCGATTATGGTCCCGATCATGCCGTCAGGATGCAGACAGATGGCGGAACCGTAATCTTCGCCCTCCATATCATGCAGAAAGGTTCCGGTGAATGCGTGGACCTTTTCCGGCAGTCCGAAGAACCAGACGTAGAGATCGAGGTTGTGGCTGGTCTGCTGGACAAACGGTCCGCCGCCGTCAAGAGCCATGTTCCCGCGGTAGGCGGAGTTGCTGTAATAACTCTGCGGACGCCAGAAGTTCGCCGCAAGTTCACAGGCTATCACTTTGCCGAGTTCTCCGCGTTTGAGCATTTCACGGATGATGATGTTATCCGGAGCAGTCCTGCGCTGGAACGCCACTGCAAGCTGAAGATCCTTCTGTCTGCATGCATTTATCATTTCATCCATATCCTCTCTGGTGAGGGCAAGGGTTTTTTCCGTGAAGACATGTTTGCCGAGTTTTGCCGCTTCAAGACATCCGGAAGCGTGACATCCGTTGGGAGTCGCCAGTATCACTGCTTCAAAGGGAACTGGTGCTGAACTTATGCTCTCAAAGACCGGAAGATCATCACATGCTCCTGCCGGACGTCTGCCGGAACGGGAGACGATACCGGCTATCCGGATCTCCGGTACATTTGCGATGGCTTTTACATAGGTCGAGGCGATATTTCCTGTTCCGACGAGAAGTACGTTTAATGTTTTCATATTTTACTGAGCCTTAGTTTATGGAAAATGATGCTGTATTTGCTTCTTTATGTATTTTTCTGAAGCGCGCCGGAGGTTCATTGTAGGCGGCTTTGAAATGCTTGGTCAGCTGGTAACGGTCGCCCATTCCGGTCATAAACGCGATCTCCTCAATGGAAATACTGCTGGAAAGCAGCAGTTTGCGTGCGGCTTCAAGTTTCAGACCGAGGATGTATTTCTGCGGAGATATCTTCATTTCTTTGAGAAACAGATGTCTGAAGTTGCCCTGGCTGGTTCCGGCATATTTGCTCAACTGCTGATTGTTCAGGTTTTCATACCGGTTGGCAGCGGCGGAGCGTTTGATGTATTCCACTGCCTTTTTTATGCGCGGATCCCCGATCCGGATCTGCTGATCGACGTAGGTATTGGGGACTATTTTCTGCAGCAGACTGAAAATGAGCGAACATGCCGCAAGAGAGGAAAATCCTGAGCCGAAACATGCTTCAAGCTGATGTTTGTATGGTTCAGCATCAAATTCAAACAGTTTTTTTTCGATTTTTTCACATTCGGTGCCGATGACTTCAAAGTCAACGTAACAGTGCTCCATAAGCGGTTCCGTCATGGTGATGCCGAAATGGGTATAGATCGGGATCAGATAGACTTTATCCGGCTGCATATCGACGACTCCATCCGGAAAAAGCAGTCTGCCGCCGGTCGTGAGGTTGTGGTAAACGTGCCACAGCGGATTTTTGCGGATACTCAGTTCCCATCGCGACAGAACTCCGCGCCCCCCGAAACGCAGATACAACGATGGCAGTTCTTCAACGGATTTTGAAAAATCAGCCATAGTTGACACAAAATTTGACACAAAAGCCATTTTTATTCCTTTTGATGCGTGCTAATGTATGTGCGGAACACAGTTTCTGTCACGTTTTTACGTACGGAAAAATTAGCATTGAAAAATTGATTTGTCAAGCGCACAAATCGAAAAATGGAGCAGAAAATTATGTATCAGGATCTGATACCGCGTTTGGATGCCGCAGCCGGATGAGCTGCATGTCAAACGCTGGGAACTTATCCGTGTGCGCGGTGTAAGAGCCGTATGCGCTCAGGTACATTGATTGTTGATGTGATCTGGTGAAAAAATATGAAAATCACTGCTGTTGAAAAAATAATAACCCCCGCCGCCGGCTGTCATCTTGCCGGTATGGGACGCGGAATAATTTCCATTGCCGTTCATGACGATCTCTGTCTTAAAGGGTGTCTTCTGGATGACGGAACAAAAAAAATTCTGATTTTCAGCTTGGATCTTCTGGGACTTGATGCTCCGTTTATTGAGGATGTCAAAAGGTCGGTGGAGAAATCCGCCGGTATACCGTACGGCAATATCCTGTTGAGCTGTACCCATACTCACTCTGGACCGCATACCAGAAGCCTTGAGGGAATTGAACTTGATACCTCATATCTTGAAAGTCTGAAAGAAAAAATACTGGAAGCCGCTGCTGAAGCTGTGACTGCAGCTCCGGTCGATTGTGACGGTTTTCATTACTCGGCAAAGTGCGATGAAAATATAAACCGCCGGGTCATACATGCAGATAACTCCTGTTCCTATCTGCCTGTGGATAAAGAACTTTTCCCGCTTGCCGATAATATCAGAGACCGCGAACTTGCCATGCTCTACTTTTTTTCAAAGCATGACGGAATGCCGTATCTTACGATCGTAAATTACGCTGCGCATCCGCTGGCAAGCCAGTCACCGGGGATATCGGGTCACTCAATAAGTGCTGATTATCCCGGAGTCATCCGCCGGAAAGTGGAAGCTCAACTCGGCGGAAAGTGCATTTTTATTTCCGGAGCATGCGGTGATCTGCATCCCTGCGGTATGGAGAACGGTTTCGACCGGATGGAACGCATGGGTAATGCAATCGCGGAAATCGTGGTGAAACACTCATTTTGTGCGCTGCGGTCTGATGATAAGTACAAAATAGCCGATTTTCTTGAAACCATGACCGTGCCATGCCGGGTGAAATTCGATGATGAGCGGTGTATCGAAGCTCCTCTGCCGGCATACAACGGCGCCGGAGAGACTGTCGCTGAGATCCAGCTTGCAGCTGCCGGAGATGTCGCTCTTGTCGGAGTGCCTGGGGAACTCCTTGCCGAACCGGGACTTGAAATAAAATGGCATTCGCCTTTCCGTAAGACACTTATCTGTTACAATTCGACCGGTTACCTGAGTTATATCCCACATGCCAACGCCTTTTTGCAGGGAGGATATGAAGCGAAAACATCACATCTGGAAACTCTTGGCGCATTCAAGATCGTAACTGCAGCCGTCAACGGACTGCATGAACTGAAAGGCAAAATGGAAAAATGAGTATTATGCAGGCCTATGACAAAGAACGCAACAAACTTGATCTGCACTTTGAAGCAGCTGTCTGTGCGGATCCTGACGGAGTGATCTGCCGCAGGTTTATCATGCGTAATACCGGTAATTCTCCGGTCAGACCGGCTCTGGTAAAGCTCTATGAATATCAGACCGGTGAGAAAAGTCTTCATCTATTCAAACCGGGCATGCAGAAACCATCTGATACTTCACATTTTTACACAATAAACTGCGGAGAGGATGTTCCTTACGTCAATACATGGAGGGGGGAATGGCTTGGATCTTTCGGGAATAATGAATTGTTGATATCCAGTATGAGCTGTCTTGAAAACGGCAGCTCATGGAAATGTCTGGGCTTCAGCACATTTGAGGCATTTCACGGTTTGATCGTATTCCGCAGTGATGACCTGCACGGAGTTGTCGCAGAAGCGTGGCTCGAAACAGAAGAAATACTTGTCGAACCGGGGGAAACGGTTGAACTTGAAGACCTTGTTGAAATAAACAAAGATGATTTCAACACCGTACTCGATGCGTATGTCGATCATCTCGCTGCAAAACATGGCACAGCTCCGAATAGAACAGGCGCAAGAGGTATCGCCGGTTGGAGCGATTGGGAGTTTTACCGCAATGACAAAAATTCTGACAACATCATGGCTTCTGCCGATGCTATGAGCAGACTGCTCGCTGCCGGACTGCCTTTTGATACCATCGTGGTCGATGGCGGATGGGCGAAAAATCTTGCAGAGTGGACCGAAACGGCTGATGCCATTCCGGAAGGAATAGAAAAACTGCTGGATAACATCAGCAGGCGCGGTCTGCGCAGCGGACTGTGGTTTGCTCCTTACATTGTGAATACCGCCTGCAAACTGGTGAAAGAGCATCCGGAATGGCTGCTGCGTGATAAAGATGGGAACATTCTTTATGGCGGCGGATCAAATGTGGGTCAGAAGTGTACGATCGACTACAGCGTTCCGGGGACAATGGAACATCTCAAAAGCCTGCTCGAACTTTTCAAAAGCTACGGATTGAAATATTTGAAGCTTGACGGACCGGTTCTGATACATTACAATGGTGGCCGCTTCCGTGATCCGCGTTCAACACGTTTCAAACAGATCCGGGCTACGCTTAAACTCATAAGGGAGGTTTGTCCTGATATCATCATAGAAAGTGAAGGCGTTTACGGACCTGCAGTCGGAATAGCTGATTGTCACCGGGTGACGCAGGATGAACATCCGTATTGGGTCGAACCTGCCAGTGGTTTGTCAGTTGTGAAACTCAATTCAGTGACCAATTTGTTTTCTTCCGCATGGAACAGAAAGTGCTGGAGCAATGTGAACATGCTCGCATTGCGGGATTTCCCCACGACGCACATATACTATGAGCAGCAGCATGCAGGTAATTCTGAAAGAGAAGCTCTTGAATTGCTGCTGACTGAAAATGAGTTGACAGTATATCTCACATCTCTGGTGATTTCAGGAAGTACGCTCTTTTTGAGTTCTCCTGTGGAAACCGTTTCCCGTAATCCCGGATTGATGAAAAAATTCGGACGCATGCTGCCGTTTCCGTCCGGTGTCAGCTGTGAGCCGGTCGACACAGAAAAAGAGTGGCCGGAGATCTTCAGGATACATGGTGCATATTGCGATGCCGTTGCCGTCTTCAATTGGGGCGAGGAATACCGTAATTACACCATAAGTGCCTGTGGTAACGATACTGCATACGAGTATTGGAGCGGCGATTTATATGCAGTTGAAAATAATTCAGTGGTATTGAATGATGTTCCGCCGCGTTGTGCAAAATTGATATGGCTGACAGGTGAAAATGGAATGACTCTTGCCGGAACTACGGTAAATATGCTCGGCACCGGAATGAAAGTCAGAAAAGAGGATTCTCATCTGGAAATCACCGCTGTCGTAAACGATACCTCTGAACAGAAGATGACTGTCGTTCTGCCTGAAAGGCATGCCGTTGAAAAAGTTACAGCTGATTTTGTTGCTTCAGACAGCAGGGAGGAAATCAATATTCCGGTTCTGGTTGACAACAGAGATGATAAGTTTGCGATTCTGATTTTCAAAGTTCCGGGGTTCGGGAAAATTACGTTCAATATTTATTCAAATAAGCGATAGTTTTTAACCAGGGTCATTTTCGAAAAAGGAGAGTTGGTATGAAAAAATGTCTTTCTGTGGAACGGGCGCAAAGTACAGTTTTCACTTCATTGAACTTTTTGCCGCCATCGCTGTTTTTTGCGTCAGCAAAACAGAATTCGCTTTTCTTGACCCTCCGCCGCCCTGCGGGCTATGGAGGGCAGGAAGGTAAAACCAGTCCTGATAATGCTTGCGGAGCAAACGCTTCATGTACTGCACATAACGCCGTTTTTGCGTCAGCAAAAACTTGTTCGCTTTTCTTGAAAGGGGAATGGGGTTTGGGGAAAGGGGATTATCGAAGCCGACGGTCGGCCTTTTCCCGGGAAAAGAAGTTTTCCCCTTTCCCCAAGAACGCCTTTACCCTCATAGAGCTGCTGGTCGTGATCGCGATTATCGCGATACTTGCGGCGATGCTGATGCCGGCATTGCAGCAGGCAAGGGGGCGTGCGCAGGCAATGACCTGTGTCAATAATCTGAAAGAGATCACTCATGCTGCATTGCGTTACAGTGATGATTACAACGAATATATTCTGGCGCAAATTCTTCCATGTGCAGCCGGCTACCAGGGCACCATACAGTGGCAGGGAATGCTCCTCCACAAAAAGTATCTTCCTCTCAAGTCATGTACAGTCAGCAATACAGATCCCAATGCGCTCAGTACGTTTATACAAAAAGGATTATACGATTGTCCTTCTGAAAACAGCATTATCAATGGTAAATCGGTTTGGAACAGCTGGAAGGGGACCGAATACGGTCTGAGTCCGTACATGGGCAAGGATCCATATGGAACTGACTCCCTGAAGCGTTATTTCAGTAAATTTTCACAAATTCAGAAAATGCACTCTTCGGTGTCATTTTTCGGTGATAAACCGATCGATACTGCCGGCGGCCTTGTAAGGGACTATTCTTTCATGGTTACCCGTCAAGGCGCACTTGACAGTGCAAGACACAACGGACGCATGAATGTCAGTTACATTGATGGTCATGTCGAGTCAATGCAGTCCGCGAGTTTTCCGCACAGTGAAGTGACCGATTTCAGCAAATATGCTTTTTATGGTTTGCGTTCGACTTATAATGAGTGGCGGATCTTGCCGCGGTAAGTGCAGATGCAATGTGTTTTTTACGGAGTCTTTTCATGTTAAAGAAATTTTTTGTATTGGCAATGCTTTGCTTTGCTGCGATCGTTTGTGCTGATGAAACATCGGAACTGAAAAAAAACTGGGAAGCATTAAAAGACAGGAAACTTGATTTGCTGCCTGTTCCTAAGAAAATAAAATTTTATGATTCTGTTGAACTGAAAAAAGTCAATATCACCGGTGATCCGGCACAGCCGTACTTCAAAGTGATCTGCGAAGAACTCAGTCTGCGTTTCAAAGAGATCGGCAGCGATGTGACAGTGACTGTTTCCGGCAGGGAACAGCCGGGGGTTTTTAATATAATCCTTTCCGGAGAACGTCTTGCTGATAAAAATCTTCAGGCATATACCCTGACACCTGTCAAAAACGGAGTTATCCTCAAAGGCAGGGAAAACAATCTTTATGCCGCAGTCACCTTGCGTTTTCTCATAACAAAAGAAAAAGGAAAAACAGTTTGTCATTTGGCTGAAGTTTTTGATTATCCGGATTTTCCTGAACGCCAGACCGGCGTTTTTGCGCCATGGATGTGGCGGTATGTAAATAAAGATCCCCGGAAAAGCTTTGAGTCCACCAGGAGTGTGATCCGCTGGGCACTGCATCATAAGATCACCGCGATCAGAAATTTCCCCATCCATCCGTACTATAAGGACGTGCAGCGTCTGCATCTGCTTTCAAAAAATGAGTTGACCAGGGTTCTCGGTAACGACAATCATATCAAATCCCTGCGTCTGCTGAGTGATTATGCGGCAGAACGCGGTATAAAATTCGGAGTACTGTACACCACATTTGCCCTCGGCAGTCCGCGGGAAAAAGATGTTCCCGGTTATAAGGATATGATGTATTATCCGACCCATCAGGAATTTATTTCCTGGGCAAGACTTGATATGCACCGTAAAAAAGCTGCGATCATCCTTGACTATATGAAGCGGACAGGATTGAAAGTACAGCATCTCCACAGTGTTGACGGCGGCAGCTGTGATGATCCGGAATACTGGAGTAAGAGGGATGCTCTCACCCGTAAGATGTTCGGCGATGACCGGGCAGCTGCTGATGCCGCTGTATTTAAAGAGTATATCAAAGGACACGCGGAAAACGGTATCCAGTTTGATGCCATCGTGTATCCTTACAGCGGATATTATGTGACAAACAGAGGAATCCGTTCCCGTCTCGGATTGCCGGATGATCCGCACGGCAGGGCTGCTGCCGCCAGGTATGTGGAGCTGAACAAAGCGTATGCCGCACGGCTGAATAAACTTCTGCCCGGACATGCAACCATCAGTGTACGGGAAAGTGAGCCGGAATTGATGAAGGCTTTCTACGATGTGTATCCCAACCGCGTGATAAAAGTGTATTGGGAGGCGGAAGATACCGGTTTACGGGATATCGGTACTTTTATTGCACAGGAATTGCGCAGTGTGCGCTCTGCCTATTGCAAAGAACGCAAAAATGATATCTGGATCGAATACGTCCAGGGAAGAATGCTGAATACTCCGGGACTGACACTCTTTGCTGAATATGCATGGAACAGTCTCTTCCCGGGATGGACACATATTGACCGCAGCCGCAATCCCGTCAATTACGATAAAAAGAATGTTGCGCTTGCGGCTGAACGTGCGGCAAGCGGATTTTTCGGTGCGAAAGCCGGCAAATACATCTCCCCGCTCTGTGATGATCTTTTCAGTTTCCGGCTTGCGGTCGACCCCCTCCGGACGGTAGGCTCTTTACGCAATCAGCCCAAAGATCTTCCTGCTCTCATGGAACGCAATCACAAGCAGCTTCTGAAAGCAGAAAAATCTTTTGATGAAGCGATCAAAATTCCGGAAAAAGATTTTAAAACAGGTTCATATCAGGAGTTCATCCAGCTTTATCTGTGGATAAAAGCTGCCAAGGCTTACTCTATCGCCAATCTGGCTGCATTGAAGATCGGACATGCCGCAGTTACCGGCAATTTTGATTTGTGTAAAAAGTATTATGATGCCGCCGGAATCGAACTGAAAAAAGCTGTCGATGGATATAATAAAGTCCGTGCGGATCTTGGCAGCAAATGTGATTGGGTACGTAAGGAGGATATTGCTCCGACAAAATGGTTCCACAGTTCACATGCCCATTTTACGGGTGAACTTTTTATTCCGAAGTTCCAGAAGCTCCCGGGAGTGATCAAGGCGGCGTATGATGCCAGAAAGGCAACTTTTGCAAAGTTCAATCTTCCGGATTGGATAAAAGGGTTTGTGAAAAATAAAAATGCAAGAAGTTTCAGCATACCATTCGGTTCAAAAGAACCGGTAGAGCACTGGCTGCTGATCGTTGAACAGAATAATCCGCAGAGGATCAGAGAGATCCGGCTTTGTCAGGAGCCACCGCAGCTTTGGATCACCCGTACTGCCAAAGGATTGGTCATCACCGGCAAGGTGAGAAATCCTGAACTTTACAGGCAGCCTGCGGAAAAACTCGCTTTCGATCAATGGCCGAAAGCGGAGAATATAGAAGTCATCATACGTCCGGCAAACTCCCGGGTCGGAGATTTCTTCCAGTTCGTTCTCGATCCCAACGGCAATGTTTGCACCCTGTTCGCCAAAAAGAAAGATGGAGTGGAACGGATACGGCCGTACGATTTCGGAAAACTTGACTATACTGCAAAGAGAGAAAAAGATTTCTGGACCTTTGAATTCAAGATCCCGTTTTCTCTGCTCGGAGCAGCTCCATCCACCGGCTGGCGCATGGTATTCGGCTACAACAGCTGCGGAAACACCTGGTTCAGCCGCAGTATCAGTGAAAAGGGAGCTTCTGACCCCAAAAATCAGCACAACGTATATTTCATCGGTAAAAAAGCGGAACCAACTCATGGAATATCATTTCAGGCAAAAGATATTGCCTGCGTTGAGAAAACCCATTCCTCAGGTTCCGGAACATTCGTGACTTTTACAGCGGGCATCAACACATTCCGTCCGCTTTACAATCCGAAATTTTCGGTCAAAATAGAGAGTGTCAGCGGGAATACTCTTTTCGATGAGCAGATCCTGCCGGCGGGCAGATGTATCGCCGCGTTCTATCAGACTCCGTCTGCGCTTGCCTGCCAGCTCGAAAAGAGTTTTGATGCTTTCTATATCGTAATGAAAATAGAGGCTGAAGGCATTGCCCCCATCGTGAAAAAGATCCCGGTGGGCAAAGTTGATACGTCAGTTCCGGGACCGGTTGCCGGCAGCAGGGCATATCCTGCGGTTTATTCTGGAGAAAGCAAACCGCTTGCGTTCAAAAAAGGCGAACTTTCTTTCAGTGTCAAACCCGGTGTCGATGCTGTCGATATCCGTGATACTCAAAACCGGCTGCTGGCTTATTCCGGAAATTTCGCCAACGGACTTACCAACAGAAACAGCATGCTGTTCCGTTATTCCAGACAATATGGAGTCCTTTACTTCAACATCAATACGCCGGATTTCAAAACCCGTATGGTCACGGCAAAATATTCTCTGCCGAAAGATAAATGGACGGATTTGAAGTATACCTGGGATATGACCACTGATCCGGTCACAATGACTGTTGCGGTAAATGGAAAAATCCTTTCAGGAAAAGTACGTGACTGGAAAGGTGAAAACTCAACCCCGCCCAAGTCCTTGAGTCCGGTGGATTATGCTCCGGTATTCGGAGGATTGAAAACAGGTGAATTGATCTTTGATGCCTTTTTTGCCAATATAAAGTATTGATTTTTTTTCTCAATATCTGTACCGTTCAAAGCCGCCGGTCCAGCCGGTGGCTGCTTTGATGCATCGATATATAAAAAATCCCGATAAATTCAAGCGGTCCCGGATATTTTGCCGGATCGCAGTCGGAAATTTTGCTGCTATGAAAAAAGAAAGTATTGAAAAGTTTATAAAGATCCCGCAGCCGCCGCGTGACAGCTTCGGATTTCTGGAAGATATAAAAAAGCCGCTTGAGTACCATTTTGCTCCCGGACTCGGATGTGATGCCGGAGTCTGTGCCGGATGTATGAGCAACGGCGCGGAAATCATCATTGATCATCCCCGCAATGCGGATTTTCCCGCGACCGCATTTGTCTCCCTGCGCCGGGTGCTGAAAGCCAAAAATATCAGTGAAAGAAGCGGAGCTTATCCGCTATGTTTCAAATACGACGGTTCTCTGGCAAAAGAGGAGTTTGCTGTAAATGTTTCCGCCAGCGGAGCCATGGTTCGCGTCGCCGATGCCGACGGACTGCGACGCGGAGTGTATTTTCTTGAGGACCGTATCTGCGAAGCGGAAGGAGCGTCGGTCATGCCCGGCAGCTGGCAGCGCAAACCGTTTGTCAGACACCGCATCTCACGCTGTTTCTTCGGTCCGACCAACCGGGCTCCGTTTTTTATAGATGAGCTTATGGATGATGTGGATTATTATCCTGAGGAATATCTCAACAAGCTCGCCCATGAGGGCATCAACGGATTGTGGCTTACCATGTATTTCAGACATCTGCCGTCATCGGTTTTTCCGGGCAGGGGGGCAAATGCCCGGAAACGTCTGGCAAAGCTGCGCCTTACAGTGGAACGCTGCGCCCGTTACGGCATCAAAATCTATGTGTTTTTGTGTGAACCCAAAGCCTTCTGCGATAATCATTACTGCTGCAACCCCTTTGCTGATGCGGAGTCTCATCCGGAACTTGTCGGACGCCGCAATGGGCAGATCGGTACTTTCTGCGTATCCACTGACGCCGGTAAAAAGTATCTTGCGGAATCAATGGAACAGATCTTTGCCGCCGTACCGGAACTCGGAGGTGTCATCAATATCATGAATGGTGAGGATAGCGGCGGATGCGTGGAAAATCTGATTTCTTTTCCGGATCTTGCCGGTCAGTGTCCGGTCTGTTCAAAGCGTGATTATGCCGATATCTTCCGCGAACTTGCGGAACTCTTTGCCAATGCCGTACACAAGTATAATCCGGAGGCTGAATACATCGGCTGGTTCTATGCTCCCGGTCAGCGTGACGGTTCCGATATGATGAAACGCCTGCTCCACGTTGCGGAAAAATGGCCCGACTGCGCCTCGATGATGATAAATTTTGAATCCGGCGGCGCGGCTTGGCAGCTGAATAAAAAGCGGATAGTTTTCGATTATTCCCTGGCTTACATCGGACCGTCGGAACTTTTTGAAAAGACTGCTCAAACCGTTCCGCAAATGGCGGCAAAACTTCAGGTCGGCTGTTCCCATGAAAATGCGGCGGTCCCCTTTATTCCGGTACCGGAAAACCTCTGCGAGAAGTATGCCGTACTTTATAAACACAAGGTCGCGGCAGTCATGCAGTGCTGGTATTTCGGTAATTATCCCGGTTTGATGAACAGGACCGCAGGAGAACTTTCATTTGAACCGTTTCCGGAGGATTTTAAAGAGTTTCTCACCTTGCTTGCCCGTCCGGAGTGGGGCAGAAATGCAGTAAGAGCCGCAGAGGCATGGAGCTACTTTTCCCGCGGATACCGGGAGTTCCCCGCCAATCTCTCTTTTGAATGGTACGGTCCGCTGCACAACTGCATCGCCTGGCCGCTGCATCTCTTCCCGGTGGATGAACCTGTTGCTCCAAGCTGGATACTGAAACATTTCCCGGAGGTAAGCGGCGACCGTATCGGTGAGTGTCTCGGATATCATCATACTCTGGCAGAAGCTCTTGAACTCTGCCGCAATATGAGTGATCTCTGGCAGAAAGGGGTGGCGATATTTGAAAGTATGCGTTCAGAGTATCAGCATGATTCGGCGCGCCTTGCGGATATGGATCTGGCACAGGCGATCGGATTGCAGATGAAAAGCTGCGTGGATCTGCTTGAGTTTTATCACCTGCGCGAAGATATGTTCTACAACGGTAATGACAACCTTGAACGGATGAAGCAGATCGTGCTTGATGAGATCGGAAACAGCCGTCAGATGATCGTTTTGTGCAGGCGCGACTCCCGTCTGGGCTATCACTCCGAAGCCGAGGATTATCTGTTCTTCCCCGAAAAACTTGAAGGACGTATCGCTCTGCTCAACGAACTGCTGGATGAGGATTTCAACACTTTCGATCTCTCTTCGCCGTGGATAGCTGAATACACCGGCAGGACTCCCACCGGTGCTGTCGCCCGCTGTTTCCGCAAAGGCTGTGCTCCTGAAGAACGTTATCCGCTGGGGGGAAACTGCTCATGGAGCGCATCCTTTGATGATGATTTCCTTTACCTTGCCATGTACGGCGTGAAAGATGCCGCATTGTCGGTCGTGATCGAACCGTGCAGGTTGTGGACTCCGTTCAAAATCGATTTCAGTAAGGATCACACCTGTTTGTTTTCGACCGTGTTCCCGGAGTATCCGGAGCTGAAGATCGACCGGAACGGCGATGATCTGCATCTTGCCGTGCCGCTTGAAATATTTGACGGCTTCATCCGTCCCGGATTTCCGCTGCGGATGAATATTTACGGACCGGATCTCCACTGGGTCGATCCGCAGTGCTGGCCCGAAAGACTTCAGCACAGCGACTTCAATCCGGCAGGAGCCGGGTGGCTGTTCATGGAGCGGTAACGGCAGAGACTTTTCCGGCAGCAATGAAAAGAGGCTGCTGCAAATCCGGTATTTGCAGCAGACCCGCAACAGTTGAGTATTCCCCTGACTTACTTTGAAGCTCCGGTCCCCCAGATATCCGGGTTCTGGCGGTGGCATTCTTCAATGATGGCGATCTGCAGTCTTACATCTGAAAGCGGTATTTCAAGTTCTGCACCATTGGAGATAACGTCATACAAATTGAGGTAAAACTGCTCGCCCAGCCACGGAGTATCGTGTTCGGGCGGCTGCCAGGAGTATTCATACCAGTCCAGTTGTTCCGAGCAGTATTTTCTTCCCGGCAGCGGCTCAGTGATAAGATGACGCTCTTCAGCTTCCTCCGGACGGTAGTATTTCCATTTTACCGTATGCCCTTCAACGGTTATTCCGCCGTATTCACCGTAGACCTGAAATGCCGGAGGCGCATAGGGCGCACATGAACTTACTTCAAAATCAATCGTCGGATGTCCCTTTTTGCTGAATACCATTTTGATATGATCTTCAGCCGTTCCGTAACTGTTGACCCGTGCCATATCTGCGTAGATGCGGTCCGGCATCGTTCTGCCGAACAGCTGCAGAGCCTGATCGAGCGAATGGGAACCGGTATTGAGCAGGGCTCCGGCATTTTTTTCGCACAGAGTCTGCCAGTCCCAGCGTCTGGCAAAGTTGTTGCGGATGAAACGTGCCATGACTATCCTGCCGAGGACTCCGCTCCGGCAGATTTCGATCACCTTGCGGAAGTCAGGGAAAAAGCGTGCCTCCTGGAAAACCGCCGCAACTTTTCCTGCTTTTTCAGCGGCGGCAATAACGCTGTCGACATCCTGTGCGGTACGTCCGAGCGGTTTTTCCGCAAGCACATGAAATCCGGCTTCGAGAGCCTCTATGGTTATCGGAACGTGCTGTTCGCTGAATGAGGCATTGACGATGAGGTCAAGTTCTTTCATTTCAAGCATTTCCCGGTAGTCTTTGCACACTTTGCATCCGGGGAATTCAGAAGCTGTTTCATTGCAGCGTTCCGGAATGAGATCCGTTATGGCGGATATTTCAAACCGTGAGAGCATTTTGGGGCGTTTCAGAGAGGCAACGTGGATGTTTCTTCCGCTGCGGCCCTGACCGATGATTCCGACTTTGAGCTTTTTCATTTTTTTACCTCCGGGTAAAGCAAGGCTGCTGCCTCTTTCAGTGATTTCATATAGCGGAGACTTTCGGTGAAACCTTCGATCCCGCCGGCTTCATATTCCAGAGCCCAGTATCCGTCAAAGCGGTCCTCTTCCATCATGTACGCCAGACGGCGCAGGGGAACGATGCCGCATCCTTTGCCGCATACTGCTGCAACTGTCGGACGTGCAGAACCTGCCGGTGCAGTCTGCCAGTCTTTGCAATGGACGTGTTTTATATATTTTTTCAGCATGGTATACGCCGCAACAGCATCTTCATGTTCATTCATGTTGTGAGCTGTGAAATTGGCGATGTCAAAACAGATACCGAGAGCGGGAGAGTTGAAGTACTCCATGATATACCGGAGTTCAGCGGCAAGTCCGGGCAGTCTGCCGTGGTTTTCCAGGGCGAGGACGACACCGTTTTTTTCCGCACAGGGCAGAATTTCTTCAATGGCTCTTACGATCTGTTTCAGACCTTCGGCGTAATCCATATCGAATTCCGGATTTATGTCTTTATGATAGCCTCCGAATATACGCAGGATCTTTACTTCCAGTTCCGCTGTTTTTCTCACGGCATCTTTGACGTGTCCGATCTGCCGGGAGAACTGTTCCGGATCACGGAGCGTGAAATTATTGCCGGTAGCATAAGCCGCGATCTCAAGACCGTTGGCTTTGAGCAGTCCGGGGAGTGCCGCGATATCCTTTTTATAATCCTTCCAGAACCAGCTGTAAGGATCGGGATCGACGATGTCGGTGGCTTCGGCTCCGGCGGAGGCGAGAAGTTCAAAATATTTGATCTGATCAAGTTGAGCTGCCTTCATTTCTCTGGCAACGCTTAACGGAGTTGCTGATATTTTCATGATATGACCTTTCTGTTCTGTTCTGTGCTGTTAACATAATCCGGAAAAGTATTACATGCAAAACAAAAAAAGTTGTTTTCAAAGAAAAAAATGCAATTATATAAAATGAATATAATTTTTGCAGTTGTATTTTTTCCCGGTCAGGATTATATTTTTATCATGATAGTACATGATTTCAAAAACAAGATAGAATATACCGCCAGCTGGCTGCGTGAACAGATCAAAAGCGGAAAACTTGCTCCGGGCAGCCGTCTGGGCAGTTCTGCAGAGATCGCCTCCGCCTTCGGAGTGTCGCTCATGACTGCTGACCGTGCCATACGCAAGCTGGCGGCGGAGGGCATGCTCAAGCGCATAACCGGAGTCGGAACTTTTGTGCTGAATGATTCTCCGCAGATCAGGATCGGCGTGCTTGATGATACGTACTGTTCCTCGCGTGATCCCCATGCGGTGATTTACAGTGAAAACACCTATCCGCTGATAGAACTGGAGTTTATGAAATACAATGCCGGTGTCACATATTGCCGGAATTGGGAGGAGATCATTGATTTGAATCCGGATGGCGTACTTTGCTCCCTGCTGCCGCCTTTTGATCTCAAACTCAAAATGCCGGTCGCTCTGTTCCGGCATTATGAACTGTGCGATATGCCGTTCATCCAGTGTGTACCGGAACTGTCGGGGGTAATGCGGAACATCTGTGAGCGGATCAGGAAAAAACATGTGAGAAAAATTTTTATTTTCACTTCAACTATATCCAGAGTGCAGTACTTTGCCGATTCATTCAAACGCTGGCTGGAGTTGTACGGACTGCTTGATATAACGCAGATCATTCCTCAGTCTGCCGATCCGGAGAAACCGGCTTTTCTTCTCGGATACCGTGATGCAAAAAATCTGCCGGATGTACGTGGATGTGCAATTTTTGTCACCTCTGATTTCCGCGCCTCCGGATTTCTCAAGGCGTTTGATGAACGTGGATACCAACCGGGGGAATATGATCTTATCAGCTGCAATAACTGGGAGTCTTACGGATACCGTCCATTTGCCTATCCGCGTCTGACCTCCATTGATTTCCGCCGCAGGGAGTGTCTGGAGGAGGTTGTACATATGCTCTGCCGCACCATCAATACTCCGGATAACGGCGGTATCATCATAAAAAAATATCCTGCCAGGCTCAAGATACGCGAGGCAGGATTCCGGAGAGCATGAAATTTATTTTGAAAGTTCCCGGGCGATACGCTCACGCAGAGTGTTCCAATCTGCGACAGTATCGATTTTGAAGACGATTTCACCGCTTTTACCGAATGACGGGAATTTGTCTGTAAGCCATGCCGGCAGCTTTCTGCCCTGCTTTTCCAAGGTGGATTTGTAGAGTTTCAGATAATCAAAATCATCAAGTCCATCAGCGGTCAGATGCTGACGCCATGAGTCGAAGATCTGCTTTCCGCTGTTATCCGCATACATCCATGTGTGATTGGGGTAATCGTTGTGATAATATCCATCTTTATATGAGATGTAGTTGAGGCAGTTGATCGCGCTGTAAAGCAATCCCTCTATGTTGTATTTGAACGCCAGCAGGTAGTATCCGCGCAGATCTGCCGCCGGACGCCTGAAGTTACGCATGCCGACGGTGTTGTAAAACCATACGCGCTTGTTTTCCATTCCCGGTGCTGTACGCATCCAGGCGATGGCGGGGGCTCCGACCAGCCAGATGTCGATATATTTTTCCAGCAGCGGCTGGTATCTGTCGATGAAAATACCGATCGGCATATCAGGTGCGTGTTTGCGGATGACTTTGGCGGCAGATATGATATCATTCCAGCGGGTATACGGTTCATCCCAGATGATGAAGAGAGTTTTATCCATGAGACCGTTGCTTTTGTGCCATGAATAAGAGGCTTTGACGAACTGCTCCCATACAGATTTGAATTCCGGATCTTCCGCATCTTTGTATTGCTTTTTCAGTATGGAGTTCCAGCGGATGAACTGATCGTGGCTGCCAAGCTGAAAATGCGTATGCTGGGCGATGGGGAAACTCCGGTGGAAAGTGCGCTTTTCCTGTTCGTAAGCATTCCAGTCGATCTGCAGTTTGCCGTTGACAAGTTTCACTTTGGGTTCATTCCTCATGAGCCTGACACCGTACCGCATACGTCTTGCCTGCTCAAGCAGCTGTTCCGTGAGCGACAGAGCCGTTCTCCGGTCGCGGAAACGCTCGGAGACCCGGCTGCGCTTGATGGCAAATGCGGTAGGCAGCGCAGATTTTTCCGGCAGGAGAAAGTTGAAAACTTCGAGTCTGACCGGGATTTTTCCCGCCGTTTTTCCGTTGACAGAAAGTTCCAGAGCTCCAAAGTAGACTCCCGGAGCCGCATTTGCCGGAACCTTTGTTCCAAGCATGACAAATTGCCGTTTGACCTGACGTCCGGGGAATTCCGGCAGCAGGATATCAGTTACTTTTTCATTGCGGTCATTGATGACGAAATCTGCATAACGGATATAAAAATTATCTGCTTTCAGCACTTTTCCGTCAGTGTTGCGGAAATTTCCGGTCTTGATGTTCATTGTTTTGATGACATCACGGTTTTCCACTGCGAAAAACAGTCTTTCACTTTCATTTTTGGCAGCCTTCATCTCAAAATGTTCGACCGCCGGGGCAAATGCCGGAGCCGCTTCGTTTTCGGCAAAGCGTTCACTGCCGCAGTCCCATACGGAAACAGAAGAGGAGAATTTTTTTAATGGAATGGCTTTGGCGGTTTTATTGCGCATTTTTTGAACTGAACCGAAGCGCACGAAGTCAAGATTTTGCGGCAGATATTTTTTCCCGGGTCTGTCGAAATCAAAATTGATGATAAAGCGTTCGCCTGACCGGTTGTGACGGTAGACCGCTTCGAGAAAACCGGTATTATTCACCTTTACACTTGCCATAGTCTCGTTTTTGAATGCGATGAAGAGGACTCCGTTTTTCTCTTCGATAAGATAATCATCTTCGTATACTGTAAGAGAGCGTTTGGTGAGTTTTCCGTGGTTCTTGTCAAACTCGTGTACAACAACTTTCAATTGTTTTTTATCGAGGGTGAAGTTGAACTGTATATCGACACCGAGTCTGCCGGGGAAACGTCCGGTATTGATATTGTTATCGCTGTTCCAGTAGAGCAGAAGAGCATCGTCCGGAGCGATTGCCGGCATAACGAAACCGAAAACGGTTTTTTTGTCATCGCGGTAAATTCCGGCTGCCTTTATCATGCCTTTGCGTTCCAGGCATACCGGCACAGCGATACCCTTTCCGGAAACCGGTTTGTCAACGGCGACCGATTCCGGTTTTTCCTGTACGGCAAAGCAGACCGCCGGAGCATCTTCCGCTGCCGGAGTTATTGTGAAATTTACTGCATCGGATTGTTTTTTCCCTGCCAGCAGAACTATCCTTGCCGTTGACCGTTCCGCGATCTTTACCGCGTTGAACAATTCCGGCGGCAGGGAAATAACCGCTGTGTCATTATCCAGTCTCAATCCGGCGGAGGCATTCACCGCAAGGTTGCTGCGGGAATTGCCCTGCCAGTGGATCACGTCAAAAGTTTTTTTGCGGAAATTGATATTGAACTGTATATCGACACCCTGTTTCCCGGAAAAACGTCCGGTATTTATATCATTGTCGCAGTTCCAGTATATTCCGGCGTGACCTCTTCCTGAAATCAGCTTCTGCAGCCCCGGGACCCGCAATGCCAGTATAATGTTTTTCTGACCCCTGTACAGCCCGAAAGACTCAAGCTGACCGCTTTTTGCCGCAGGACGGCTCCAGCATTGTTTCACTTCGATCTTCTGTGCCGAAACAACACTGCAATATATCAGTGCCGCTGTGAAAAAAATGTTTTTTATTTTCATGAAAATATCCTCAGTAGGTTCTGTTTGCACTTAAATCAACCAGCCACAACGAGCCGGGGTATTTGAGATTTACTACAAATTTCTGGGGCGCATCAACATGTATCGGAGACGGATGATGAAGAACCGCTCCATTGAAGCGGGCTGTATTGATACCGTTCCGGTGACGGTAACTCCAGCGGAACTCATCATTAACAGGATAATAGTCCGCTGCCACCCAGTCTTTTTCGATGTCAAAAAAGATGATCATGGATGTCTGACGGACTATCGTATTCTTTTTATAAGCCACACGGGTGTTTATCCCGAAATTACTTTTATACATGGGAAAATCCTTTGCTTCAGGACATGACATCATTTTGTTATCGAAAGATGAGTAAGACGTGAGTTTGCTGTACGAGAAATCTACAAGTTTATAGCCCCATGCGGTATCTTTGTTCTGGGTATCTCCCGGAAAAAAGCCGTTGTAAGCATCACAGTACTGTGCCGTTGTCTGATAAAGCTGACGCAAATTATTCAGACAGCTGGTCGTCCGCGCCCGTTCCCTTGCCTGATTGAGTGCCGGCATCAGCATCGCCGCAAGTATCGCAATGATCGCAATCACCACCAGAAGCTCGATCAACGTGAACGTTGATCGAATGAAGCACGGCTTCACCGTATGAAGCATTTGCCTGCGGCAAATATGAAGCGCACCTCCGGTGCATGAAGCGCTTGCTCCGCAAGCATTATA
>JAZSGR010000187.1:0-17664 GCA_045532825.1 Victivallaceae bacterium
CTTTAAACCGCCGCCCCCAAGCGGCTGTCATACCGCAGCGGTCATACTGCATTGGTGCATAACCGGTCAGGTATGCTAGCACAGGCGGGGCAATAGCTGTTATATCTCACCGGTACTGCAGTGCGCCGCGATGATTTGCCCCACGGGTACTGACCGCGCGTATTTTTACCCGCACGGCTAATTTCGGCGGCGCAGAGATCTCATAAATCTCATAGTTCCCATTATTCCCATAACTCTCATCAAACCGCCGCCCCGACTCTGCCGGTCACACCACAGCGGGCATACCGCATGTGCTGTACGATCGTCAGGTTTGACAGCCCGGTGTCTTGAGAGCAGTTATACCTTGCCGGTAATGCTGCGCAAGTTTTGTATAGCCGGTCATGCCTGATATATATGTGGGGGCGGCGCATGAAATGAGAATAATGAGAGTTATGAGAATTATGAGAGTAATGGGTAAATGGTGCGCCGCGATATTTTACCCACGGGTACTGACTGTGCGCTGTTTTTACCCGCACGGTTTATTTCTGGCGGCGCAGAGCTCTCATAGTTTTCATAGTTTTCATAGTTTTCATAGTTCTTTAAACCGCCGTCCCATAGCGGCTGTCATACCGCAACAGCCACCGATGGAACAGCTTGGTCATGCTTTGTAAAGCGTAAAAAAACACACTTTTGCAAAAATGGACATTTTTTCTGCAAGGTCTGTCATTTCCATTTCAACAGTTTCAGGTATATTATTGCATGTAAGGAAAATTTTTAATCCGGAACCGGGAATTTTTACAAATGCAGATATATCTGATACCGCTGATATTTGATTATATCCTGTACGGGATATTTTTCATAGTATCTTTCCGCATGGCGGAGTCGGGTTCTGCATTGCTTACCGGTGCGCCCATGGTGATCTGGGGACTCACCTATTCAGCGGTCTCGTATCTGCTCGGGAAAGTGGTCGATTCACGCAATGCGGTACACATCCTGCGCTTTTCCGGAATACTCACCGCGCTGGTCTCCCTGCTGTTCTTTATCGACGGACTTTACATACAGCTGCTTTTCACCGGATTGATGGGGGTTGCCGGAGCCTGTTTCTGCACTCCGTTCCAGATCGTTGCCGGTGACCGCGAAGAGGGTAACGCTGGCGGTGCCGGCAAAGCCGCTGCGCTTTATACGTTTTCATTGAGTCTGGGACCTGCGGTATCACCGGTGGTATTCGGCTGTTTCGATGTAAAAACCGGCTTCTGGATCAATGCCGCACTCGGAGTTGTCATGACTCTGCTGGTGACCGCAAACAAAAATCATAACGCCGGAAACACAGAAACTCCGGAATCAGCCACCCCCGGCAGTCAGATGCTGCCGGTATGGATATTCTGCGGAACGGCGATACTGATCGTATCCTTACTGGGCATGCTCCAGCCGTTCAGAGCGGTGGAGATCCACCTTGACCGCGCGGTGACCGGCTGGGCGGCGGCATTGATAAAGATACCGCAGGCTTTTGCCGGACTTGCCCTGATCTGCGCCGGAAACTGTCTCTGCCGCCAATACAGTATTATTATCACGACAGCGGCAGGTATTGCCGGATTACTGCTGATGTCCTCTGCCGGTTCCGCCGCAGGATTTTTATCCGGCAGTGCGGTGTGGGGCGCTTCCTGCGGAGCGGTCTACATGTATTTTGTCTATTCCGCCCTCTCCGACCGGGAGCACCGGGCGCGCAATGTGAGCATAAACGAAATGCTTCAGGGAATCTGCTGCATCGCGGGGCCCGCACTCGGCGGAGTATTGACCTCGCGTATCGGTTCAGTACACACATTTTTCTGCTGCATATTCCTGCTTGCCGGTGCAGCAGCTGCATCACTGTTATTGAAAAATAAAACAAAAATAAACATAAAAACAAAACCGCAAATAATTCAATAATTTGAAACCAACAAAAGGAGATCACAGTTATGGATTGCAATGAACGGTCTTTTTTCTTCCCTGTGCAGGGAAGAAAGCCCATGGGCTTCACCCTCATCGAGCTGCTGGTGGTCATCGCCATCATCGCCATACTGGCGGCAATGCTGATGCCGGCGTTGCAGAAAGCGCGGGCAACGGCACGCAAATCAAACTGCGTCGCCAATCAGAAACAGGTACTTGCTGCATGTCACAACTACGTGGATGACAACCGCGGACGCTGGTTCCATGATGAAGCAGTATGCCAGGACAACAAAGGCAACGGTGAATTGTGGTTTGCTATGATGACATGGACTAATAAACTGATAGGAGGCAGATATCTGCCGGTTTACAATCCGAATTCAAGAGAGTTCACTAACAAAATTAAATTGGTCTGTCCTGAAACCAATGCCGAAAAATATTACAACAACGCCTATGATCCAAGCACCATGGCGCCTTATATGATCAACGCCTATCAAATCAACTGGTACGGCGGAGGAGGAAGTCTTGCTACGGTGGCCCCCGGCAGAACCGGCAGCAGCGGCAGCGGCAGTCACGGAATAAGCTCTTCCGACATCAAAACTCCCGGACGTTTTATAATTCTGGCAGATGGGCCTTTTGACCCGGAAAGATCATCCAGTCACATGTTCAGACTCCCTGAACAGTTTCAATCCAAATACATAGCAAAAACAAAATATGAAGCCTGTCAGGTAGACAAACACGGAGATGGCTCAAACATTGCCTACTCTGACGGACATGTAGGTTTTTCAACTCCCCAGGCTTTCACACTCAGCGGATTTATGCTTTATCCGGAAACTGCAAGTGAGAAAAACCGCAACTACAATGTATTCAACAAACCGCAATAATCAGAAAACAGATAATTCACACGACCAAACCGGCACAGGCGCAAGGCTCGAGATTGCCCGCGATGCGCCACCGCAGTTTGAACAACTTTCACATAACTAATAATAAATAAATCCGAAATAACAGGGGAAATACTATCATGAGAACCATACTCGCACTTCCGCTGCTTTTTGCAGTGTGCTATGCCGCATCTCTGCCGCAGATACCGCAGGGAAAGGCCTGGAAAGGCAAAGAAAAAAAGCAGACCACAGTAAAACAGCAGATGCCGCGTTTTGAAAACGGCAGGATCATCTGCGGAAACAAACTGGTCGAATTCACCTCTGACGGCGCAGCCAAGATCACTTCCGGCGGAAAACTGCTGGGAACCATAAAACTTTACTACGTCATCCGCAGAGCTGAAAATTACCAGAAAGCCGACTGGGGTTCTTTCACTCCCGGTAAATGCTCATATAAAATCGAGGGCAATAAAGTCATCTGGAATCTGGTCAAAGAGCGTGACGGTGTCAAATGGCAGGCGGCAAAGCAGGAACTTGAAATACTGCCCGACGGACTTATAAAGTTTTCCGCCGAATTCATGCCGCCCAAAGCTGAAGGATGGGTGCTCAACCGGAGCAACGCCATCTGGGTACTGCTGCCTTCAAACAGCGCAAGCAGGGAAAAAATGATCTTCAACGGCAGAACCGTAGTTCCTGATGTCAACGGAAAACAGGCAGTGGGGGATTGGAAATCAAAATCATTCAATTATCAGCTTTACTCCGCAAATCCTGCTGACACTTTCAAGATCTTCACTGATAAAAAGCATATCTATTCCACCAGTCTGGTCCCGTATCCGACACAGCAGAATTTCCGCCAGATCTTTGCGATAAGCTATCCGCGGCGCGACGGAACCATCTTTATCGATCTCCGCGAGGCTCCGGAACTCAAGGTGAGCGCAGATACCCGCGCCGGAGTCGATTTCCGCGCTGTGGAAAACATGGGCATGCCGGCAAAAAACAATCAGAACCTTTTGATGAACAGCAGTTTTGAACGCGGACTCGATGGCTGGCGCGCCATGTTCGTCAACCGTGACCGTCAATACGGCTGGAAACCCATCCAGACTGCTGACGGCATCGCATACAGCGGAAACCGCTCCATGAAACTTTCCGCAAGGGCAATAAAAGATGTGGACTACCGCAGACTTGTATACGGCGTAAATGCCGGTTCGCCGGTGGTTCCCTCATTCCCCGGCAAATACACTTTGAGTTTCTATGCCAAGTGTTCAGATAACAGCAAAGCCTCGGTGAACTGCTGGTTCCCCAGCCGTCACAAGGGCGGCAATGTGCATGTGGCGTTTTCCAACAAAGCGCGCGGTGCCTTTGCAGTTACCCCGCAGTGGAAACGCTATACTCTCACCATCGACAATCCCTATACCGGTCCGCTGGAGCTTTTCATCAATGCCTGGAGCACCGGCAAAAAAGACTGCGATGTCTACATCGACGCCATACAGATCGAACGCGGCAGCAAAGCCACCGCTTACAGTGCCGCTCCGGTCGAGGGAAAACTGCTCACAAGTTCTCCTGACAACTTCGTTTCCGACAAGGCGGCACTTGATGCAAAACTTGAGATATTCACCGCAAAACCCGGTACCAAAGGCAAAGTTGCGGTCACGGTAAAAGATTTTTACGGTGAAGTCTGCAAAACCTTCAAAGCAGATTTCGCTTCCGGCAAAAACGGCAGGGCCGTCGTTTCCCTGCCGTTCAACGGTCTTGACCGCCGCGGCGTATTCGTGGTGAAAGCTGATTATACTCTTGCCGACGGCACTGTCTCCCACAGCTATCACCGCTTTGCGAGAGTGGCTTTCATGAACAACACCCACAGACTGCGCAACCTTTTCGGTGCGACCTTTTCCAGTCCTGAAAACAACTTCAAGTACTACACGCTGCTTGACCGTTACCGCAAGCTCGGTGTGGGCGGCAAAGGACACCATTACACCTATGAAAAGAAAGTCTGGGATACCGAAAGAGAATACGGCATCGTGCCTTACAGTGCATTCCTGATGAGCTTTGTACGCGACAAATCCACCTGGAAACGCATAGGTTTCGCCCTGACCGACGGTGAAAAAAGAGGAAACGTCTACGTCGGAGATCCGAATATCCTCGCACTGGATTATCACCTTTCCGGCGACGGTAAACCCACCGAAGCCTGGGTGGCAAAGATCCGCGAGGCATGCAAAACCCTTGCCGCCAAAAACAAACACATCCCGCTGTGGCTCTTCAGCGGTGAGACGGTTGCCGGATTTCCCTACGACTGGTGGAGCAAAGAGGGCACGGCGGACAAGTTCGCGGAATATTTCGCTCTTGCGCTCAAGGGCTTTGTCGAAGGCATCAAAGCGGGCAATCCCGATGCGATGGTCTGCCCGGATGATCCCAACAACATGCGTCCGGACTCCGGCATCAAGGATATGGAACGGGTGATAAAAGCCTGCAATAAGATCGGAGTAAAATTCGATGTACTTGCCATCCACCCCTACCGCTACAAACCCGAAGCTCCGGATCTTGATGCAGACACCCAGACACTCTTCAAAATGTTGAGTGCCAATGACTACGGCAAGGTGAAGATCCTGTGGTCTGAAATGATGCACTGGGGTCCCTTCAACATTCCGCAGTGGGGAGTACAGCAGAGCAACTGGGTATCTCTTCCCGATTTCTGGTCCGGCGGACTGCTCTCTTATGACATGGGCTGGACCGAGAAAAAAGCCGCATCATGGTACGCAAGAGCGTTCCTGGTCGCGCTGAAATACTCCGACCGCATCCTGCATGCCTGTGCCGGAAACATGTATAACAACTTCGGTATGGATCTCAAAATGACGCCGTACGCCGCGCAGCTGGTTCCCAACACATTGAGCAATCTGCTTGGCGACAGCAAATTCGTCAAAGACATCCGTTTTGCACCGTATTTGAGAACCTATGTTTTCGAGGATGCGCAGAAGCGTCCGGTGGCGGCGGTCTGGTGTCATCTGGATAAAGTCGATGAGGGCAGTGCCGATGCTCCGGTGATCGAAGCTGATTTCGGTTCTGCGCTTGAAGGGGTGTACGATATGATGTACACTGCACGCAAGTTCAGCAAAGGTAAAATGCGCTTTGCGGTATCCGGCATGCCGCTGTTCTTCAGGGGCAAAGCCGGCAGTACCGGAGAGTTGATCGAAGCCTTTGAAAATGCGGCGGTGATCTCCGGCGAGGGCATGTCTCCGATCGGTATCGCGGTCAATCCGGCGAACGAAAAACAGATGCGTGTCACGCTGAAAAACTTCCTTTCCCGTCCGTTTGAATGCACCATTGATGGCAAACAAATAACAGTTCCCGCCAGCGGTTCGGCGGATTGTCTGCTGCCGCTTGACAAAACGCTCAAACGCAATGCGATTGTTTCCTGCAAAGCGGAGTTTGAAATGAAGACCGGCAAACGCACTTTCATGAACAAACTTCCGTTCACCGGATTTGCGGCGGCAAAGATCGCGGACGATCTGCGCATCAATACGGTCAACTGGGATAAGATCCCGGCGATCAGAATTCCGTACACCTCACCGGGTTACAAGGGCAGCGGCAGTTTCAAACTGGCGTGGAACCGTGCCGGTATCTTCATTGAGATCAAAGTAAAAGACAACAAATTCTGTCATGTGGAATATCCGGTTCCTGCCGGACGCTGGCTGAATGACTGTGCGCAGATCTACATCGACACGATGGCTGATGCCAGAGAGCGCGGCAATGCGGGATTTGATGAAAACGATTACTCCTATGCGCTGTTCCCGAATGCCAAAGGCGATGGTGCGAGAGTATTCCGTTACCGTTCGGTGGAACCGCAGATCGGACTTGCGAATGTTGCACCGCCGGATATGACTTTTGCGGATGATATTCCCTGTACGTTCTCCAGTAAAAACGGAGTTTTAACATACCGGGTATTCTTCCCGCAGAAATATACCAGACCGATCCAGCTGGCACCGGGATCGGTATTCGGGTTCGGACTTTTCCTTCCCGACTCGGATGCTCCGCGCAAGTATGAGGGGGCATTGACGACGGATAGAGAAGGTAAAAGCGGACAGAACCGTCCGCACATGTACCCGGCTGCGGTGCTGGTTGATTGAAAAAATAAAAAAATAAAAAATTTTTGCCACCGGGTGCGAAGTCGAAAAACAGCAGCGTATAGCGTTGCTGTTTTTTGACACCTGAGCGTACGGCGCATTGGCGGCATGCAGCGCAAGTTTTGTATAGCCGGTCATGCCTGACAGGTTCGTGGGGGCGGCGCAAGAAATAAGACTTATAAGACCTATAAGACCTATGAGCAAGCGGTGCGCCGCGATGATTTGCCGGTTGGGTATTGACTGCGCGTATCTTTACCCGCACGGTTTATTTGTGCGGCGCAGATGTCGGACAGGTCGGACAAGTCAGACAGGTCGGACATCAAACCGCCGCCCCGCCTCTGCCGGTCCCACCACAGCGGGTATACCGCATGTGCTGTATAGCCGGTCATGCCTGATATATATGTGGGGGCGGCGGCCGGTTGCGCACCAGCATCATAACGCCGCCTTGCCCTGCGGGGGGCGGCGGAAGAAATAAGACTTATAAGACCTATGAGCAAGCAGTGCGCCGCGATATTTTACCCACGGGTACTGACTGCGCGATTTTTGCCCCGCACGGCTTATCTTGGCGGCGCAGATGTCAGACAGGTCGGACAAGTCAGACAGGTCGGACATCAAACCGCCGCCCCAGTGCGGCTGTCATGCCGTTGCGGGCATACCGCATTGGTGCATAACCGGTCAGGTATGCCAGCCCAGGCGGCGGAAAAGCTGTCATACCTTGCCGGTAACGCAGCGCAAGTTTTGTATAGCCGGTCATGCCTGATATATATGTGGGGGCGGCGCATGAAATGAGAATAATGAGAGTTATGAGAATTATGAGAGTAATGGGTAAATGGTGCGCCGCGATATTTTACCCACGGGAACTGACTGCGCGCTGTATTTACCCGCACGGCTAATTTCGGCGGCGCAGATGTCAGACAGGTCAGACAGGTCAGACAGGTCAGACATCAAACCGCCGCCCCAGTGCGGCTGTCATGCCGTTGCGGGCATACCGCATTGGTGCATAACCGGTCAGGTATGCCAGCCCAGGCGGCAGCCGGTTGCGCACCAGCACCATAACGCCGCCTTGCCCTGCGGGGGGCGGCGGAAGAAATAAGACTTATAAGACCTATAAGACCTATGAGCAAGCGGTGCGCCGCGATATTTTACCCACGGGTACTGACCGCGCGCTTTTTTACCCGCACGGCTTATTTCTGGCGGCGCAGAGCTCTCATAGTTTTCATAGTTTTCATAGTTTTCATAGTTCTTTAAACCGCCGCCCCCAGTGCGGCTGTCATACCGCAGCGGGTATACCGCATGTATGATGAAAAATTTTTGTAAAAATCATTGTATTTTTGCCTTGCCCAGTTATATTATATAATGATGTGGTTTCAAATATAAATAAAATGCGGTGTAATTGAGATTATCCGCAGTGTTACAGGAGAAAAAATAAAATGAAATTCAATGTCAATCGCGAAAAACTGCAGAAAGCACTTTCCCGTGTCGGCAGTATCATCGGTGCCCGTTCCATGCTTCCGCTGATCGGAAATGTGATGATCGAAGCTAAAGACGGTATGATCAATCTTACTACCACCGATCTTGAACTGCGCATGTCCACTTCAGTTGAAGCAACGGTCATCGAAGAGGGAAAAAGTACCGCTCCTGCACGCAAACTTATCTCTCTTGTGAGTTCTTTCTCAGCTCCGGAAGTTGAATTTGAAGTCAACGATCAGGAACATTTCAAAATTGTCTGCGGCAGCGGACGTTTCAAACTGCTCGGACTGCCCGCTGATGATTTTCCGGAAGTTGCAGAGTTTTCCGCATTGCGTGAACTCAAGATCAAAGAATGTGATCTCAAACGCATGATCGGTTCCATAAGCTATGCTGTCGGAGCTGATGACTCCCGCAAAGCTCTCACCGGAATCCTTTTCAGTGTCACTGACAACAATCTTACTCTGGTCGCCACTGACAGTAAACGTATGGCGATGCAGGAATATGTTCCTGAATCCATTACCGGAGAAGCCGGTGATGCGATCATTCCGCTCAAGGCTATGACCGAAACCCGCAGACTTCTTGACGGCGACCGCATGATAACTGTCAGTATCGGTGAAAAGATGTGCCGTATGATCTCTGAAGATTTCACTCTCGACACCAAACTCATCGAAGGCAGTTATCCCAATTACCGTCTGGTGGTCCCGACCTCTTTCAAACAGGAGATCGAGTTGCCGGTTTCCGTGTTCAAGAGCAAGATCGAAACTGTCGCCCTGGTGCTTTCAGAGAACAGCTCCTATGTGGTGCTTGAGTTTGAAGAAAACCGGCTTTCAGTGGTCGCCAGCAGTGCGGAAGTGGGCGAGGGACGTGATACTATGGAGATCAATTTCACCGGCGAACCTTTTGAAGTATCTTTCAATCCGGTGTTCCTGGCTGATCCGCTGCGCAACATCGATGCCGAGACCATCCGTTTCCGTATCAATGATCCTCTGAATCCGGTGGCTATGGAGTCCGGAGACGGTTTCCTTTATGTCATCATGCCGATCCGCAAAAAATAAGGGATTGTTAATTGATCCCTTTGCTGGATATTGAACTTGACCGTTTCCGGAATTATTTTCGGAAACGGTTTGATTTTTCCTCTGAAACGGTACTGCTTTTCGGTGAAAACGGTACCGGCAAGACCAATCTGCTTGAGGCGGTATCATATTTAAGTTTGCTCAGATCTTTCCGCGGACACGTTCAATCGCGTGAACTTTGCGCCTTCAATGAGAGTATTTTCAATATTTCAGCCACACTTGACAAGGGCAGTTACAAAGAAAGACTGAGTGTTTCGGAAACCCGTTCCGGCAAGCGTGAATTGAAGATCGGCGGATCGAAGATCTCAAGATCAAGTGAATTTATCATGGAGTTCAGAACAGTTGCTTTTGTTCCTGAAGATAAATTCATAATTTCCGGCAGTTCCGGTTACCGCCGCCGTTTTTTTGACATCATGATCTCGATGCTCGATCCGGAATATCTGACTGCTCTCATGTGTTACAACCGTGCATTGGCGCAGCGCAACAAGGCATTGAAAAGCAATGCTGCAATGGCAAAAATTTTTGAACCTGAACTTGCGGCGCAGGTGGAAAAAATCTGTTCAAAACGTAAACTTTTTGCAGCCAAAACGGCAGAGGTGTTCAACCGTATTTCTGACAGCCGTTATAATTTTGAAATATCCTACGAACCGGATTATCCGTTGGAAAGTGACGGATTTCTGGAACATCTTTCCCGTATCCGCAAGCGTGAAGAAGAGCGTTTCTGTACGCTGACCGGTCCGCAGCGCGATGAGTTTGACTTTTATTTTCTCGGTAAACCGCTGCGCATTTTCGGTTCGACCGGACAGACGGGTATATCGGCACTTCTTTTGAAAATGTCGGAATTTGAATTGGTGAAAACCCTTGCCAGACTGCCGGTTATAGCTTTGATTGACGATGTGACGGGTGAACTTGACGGAGAAAATTGTCAAATTTTTCTCGACATCGTCAAATCAGCAAACCAGCGTTTTTTCACTTTTTCCAGAGAAAAAGCTATTCCTGATCTTGGGGATCATCAGCGGATCGATCTTTCATGATCCGCAATCCGGCAAACATCGCATCGTACGGCTGGAACAACCGCAGTATCCATTCCTCAAGAGACTTCTGCGGATATTCATCGCTGAAATCTCTGCGCAACTCATCTTTTATCTCTTTTATTTTTTCTTCCAGCACAGCTGCGGCCGGATGACCGGACATGATCCCTGTGCGATTGCGCATGAATGACCGTATTCTTCTTATAATAAGTTCAGCTTTTGCAGCGGTACAATGCTTTTGGTATATCCATTTAAGATCATCCGGAACATTATTTTCAAGTTCTCCGATAAGATTTACACAGTGTTCCGCCCAGTTGATGAACATTTCATTTTCTGAGTAAACGATCATATTGAGAATACCTGCAAGAGAGATATCATCTGCCCCGAAACATCTGTCGTATCTTTTTTCAGCTTCCTCTCTTGTGATTGAATTGTTCCACATTATTTCTGCGGAAAGCGCAAGCTGAAAATCCCGCAAAGATGCCGGACCGCGTGCCGGGTCAAGAGTATCACTAGATGCCCACCTGGTGACGATCACGCCATTGACTCCGGAGTTTATCCATGTTTCCATATTGGTAAATGATCTTTCGGTATCTCCGAGCAAAGAAGCGTACGGTGAATATCCCAGACTTGATGCTCCGTAAACATTTATACCTGCCTCACGCATCATTTTCAGGTTGGCAAACGGAATAAATCTGGTAAAATCGTTTCCATCCCTGACTTTTTCAGCATAAGCTGTAACTTTTTCTGAAGCATCTTCGATGAATCCGGTGAACATGTGCGGAGCATCGCAGAAATCTTTTGCCGAACGGACCATATTCAGCCACTTGCGGCTGACCAGAGAGCCTTCTTTGATGTTGATATTATTGACCAGTTCAGATTTTGCTTTGTAATCCCAGTATATCACGACAGTTTCTTCAGGGAGTTTCGCCAACAGGTCGGAACGTCCTGCTTTGGTGAGCATATCATGCCAGAGCATCGGGCGGCATCCGCGGGAAACGGCATGACGGCAGACCCGGTCGATATGACGGAAAAACAATTCTTCAACAGAGTGTCCGGCGGCAAATGACGAACATGACGGACATTCACCCAGATGACGGGTCTCATCTCCGCCGATGTGGAAAGTTTTTGACTCCGGATGCAGTTCATGTATTTCATCAAACACCTTTTTCCACAATTCAAAGGCGTCTTCATTGCATGGACAAAACTGGGTCCCGCCTTCATCCTCGGCATATTTTCTGTAATCAGGATGACGCAGAAGATATTCCAGATGTCCGAAACTCTGGAGCAGCGGAATGATCTCCAATCCGTTTTCCGCAGCGCAGGTGTTGAGTTCGCGTATTTCCTCACGGGTGAACGCATCTTCTGCGGCGATACCTGGCAGAGAGTTGAGTGCGATACGGTTTTCGTACTCAACAAGCACGCTGTTGAAGCGCAGTGATCTCAAACGTCTGAACGTGCGCTTGATATCTTCCACGCCGCCGGAACCTTTTTTAAGATCAAGATGATAGCACCTGAATGCGGTATCAGGTGAATCGGAATACACCGCACACGGTATTGCACCGTGGATATTTTTCAGGTCATTGAGCAGATCTTTTGCATAGATAAGTCCGTTTTTTCCGCCGGTAACGGTACATTTGACGGATGAAACGTCAATTTTGAAACTATCCGTCATTTTTCCGTCATTTATAAATTGAGGGGTACCGGAGAAAAATTCGCCTTCTCTCTTCCCGGAAATCTCCGGTGGAAACATTTCGATGACCATAAATATACCTTTATATGATTTTTACAAATTCACATTTCAAACATTTTGATAATGTCCGAAATTTTGTGAAAAATTTATATTTTATCCTTTTTCTCAAGCTCAAGAAACGGTTCTGTCTGCGATCGGTGGATGCAGCGTGGAGCAAGGTTGAGTTTTGCGCCGAGTACGGTGAGGGAGTGTACCTTTGTACACGACCAAACCGGCACAGGCGCAAGGCTCGAGATTGCCCGCGATGCGCCACCGCAGTTTGAACAACTTTCACAAAAAATGGACACGACCAAACCGGCACAGGCGCAAGGCTCGAGATTGCCCGCGATGCGCCACCGCAGTTTGAACAACTTTCACAAAAAATGGGACAATAACAACATTTTTGATACCGGATAATATAACGGCGCACATCTTTTATACAACACCTGAAATCCATTTTGTTCTGCAAAATAATGCAAACTGATCCTGTTGATTTTCATCAGGTCATTCCAGCACAGCGACCGGCCAGAAAGCCGGACGGTTGAAACATCCTCTGCCGTCGGTTGCAGAGGTGAGGGTATTGCTGATTTTTCCGGGTTCATCTGAATCGTTGACGAAAACTCCGAAACCGAATACGGCACCTTTTTTCAGTGTAACAGGCAGCAGATATTTTTCCGGAATAACTATCCGGTAAGTCAGTTCACCGTTTTTATTGCTGAAAGTGCATGGTACATCCGGTGCAAAAGTTCTGTCTTCCGGAGCCTGGGTGGCAAGTCCGAGCTGACTGTCCACCGTCTGCTGACGGAACAGCATCGCGGATCTTCCGGCGGCATCCGGCAATATCATGTAAGAATAATCATCGGTGTCGGATCTTGATGTTTTACCGCGGCTCCTTCCATTGGCAAAAGTATCGATAAAAAATTGCACACTGTCATTTTTCCACCGTTCCTGCGGTTCCTGATATTCGATGTGGACGAACTTATCATCTCTGACCTTGAATTCCATGAATAATCCTGATGAATTCCAGCCGATGCGGAAAGTGCCTGATATATTTTTTCCATTCCCTTTTGAAGGTGGAATATTTACAGCTGCAAGATCATTCCATTTCAAAGTTTTGATATTTGCATTTTCCGGTACACGTTTTACAGTAAATGCACTGAATTCCAGACTTTTTTTACTGACTTTACCACTGTCCGAACTGCTTTTTATCTCAAATTCAAAAGACTGACAGGTGATCACATCATCTTTAAGCATTTTTTTCATCGGAATGTTTATTCCGGTTTTTCCTGCTCCGGGCACTGAAATATTTTTACCGTTCAAAGTTCCGTTGAACGTACGGTGGGAAATATTGCCGACCTTGAGACACATATTTTTACTGTCGACAGGATCAAGTTCAAAATTCAGAGTATCAGTACCGTTGGCGGCATTTTCAAAAGCCTCTGTGAGCTGTTTCAGCGTTCCCGGTCTGCCGCGGAAGAACAATGGAAATCCGGTAACGGCAAACTTCATTTTTCCCGGCTTGAATGCACGCGGGGAATTCATCATATCCAGTACGCTTTCCAGAGAGCTGCCGAAATCGACTTCCATTTCCGGAGCATCAGCAGTTCCGTCATCCACTTCCTCCCGGTGACACCAGATCACCGCTACCGGACGTTTCTGTGCATCCTCAAAAATGTATGTACGGATCCCGGCAGCAGGACGGATATCTTTTTTGAATACGGCATCTCCGAGGATGCTGCATAATGTATTGGGTACGATAAGTGCTGAAAACGGAGTAAGCATCACATCCATGTAATTGTTGTTGGTCTGCGATCCTGCAGTAGCTCCCATGATCCGGTCGGCATATTTCAGTGCGACCAGCCATGAACGCGCATACCATGCGGCGGATTTCTTTTCGGTCCAGCCCATATCGTAGGTAAGCGGCAGACCGATCCAGGTTTTCGGATTGGAGTGCCAGCTTGAAGACACAGTTCCCCACTGCGGGATCTCATACGGTCCCCAGTGCATCATTTCCGGCCAGTAAACCGGAGTTTTATCATATCCGTGTTTTTTCAGCATATTAAAGAAATATACCGTATCATCATCAAGATCAGGATTTTCCGGAGCAAAACGGTAGGGATGGATACCGATCACATCAAATTTGGTGCCAAGTTTATTACAGGCGGCAAGAAGAGCTGCAGTTTCAGCGATACCGCCTTGCGGACTCATATTCATCGGAGCTCCCTGATAAGTTTTTGCTCCGGTATCTGCTTCTTTCACTCCTTTGACGAATGCACTTAAAAGCAGTGCATGTTTTTGAGTACGCTGTAAATCAGTGGTACCTTTTCCCCACCAGCTGTTGCGGAGCTTGTTGCTCAATTCGCCAGCCATGCTCCACAATTTTATATGGGGAAATTTCTGCGCCATGGTTTTTGCGGCATTTTTGAATTTTTCCAGATATTCCGGTGTGATGCTGCCGTTGCCGTCCAGGTAAAAGTCCCGTATGAGGATGGCGGGATCATCAAGCTTCAGATTATTGACGTGCCAGGGAGTGGCGGCAATGTAATAATGGGAAAAGGCATTTCCTGCTCCGGATTTTTTATTGTAATCACGCACATAGGAAAACATGGCTGCACTTCCGTCGGCAAGACCGTATTTTTTCTCAATATCCCAGATTTTTTTGTCGCGTGAAGCGTGACGGTGCTTGGCACCGATACCGATCTTCAGCCAGCGGTCAAGAACTTTTTTGTAGAGGTAGCGTTTTTCCGGTGAACCGTAATCAATGGCAAAGATCCTTTTGTTGGGACGCGGCATATCCTGAAAATTTATTCTGGTATAACGGCGCATATCATATATTTTTCTGCCGTCTGCCAGAGTATATTCCCCCTTGACCACAAATATACCGAGACCGGGAAGCTCATCCAGCGGAAGATCGAACTTTATTCGGTTGCTTTTGCCGGTATCAAAACTTTTTTCGACATCAAGGAGTATTTCGTTGAAAAAGTTTTTGACTGTGATCTTTGCTTTTCCGGAGGTTCCTTTTTTTGCCGTTATGATCTCAAATCTGCCGTTGATCTTCTGTTTGGCAGAGAGAAAATTATCTTTTTCGGCAGTATACAGTCTGCCTTCAGCCGGCTGCGGAGCAAATGCGGTCATTTTTGGACCGCGTTCCAACTGAAAGGCATCCAGCCAGATCTTTGCCGGTCCGGAACCGGAAATTCCGTATACGCAGAATGAAAGCAGCGGAAAGCCTGGTTTTACTTCAAAAGTTGCCTTATAACGTTTCCACTCCGGAGTGATATTGAAGGTCCATCTGCACTTATTGTTATTGATGGACCGGGCAGTGCTGCCGGTGTGGAAATTCGGAATGCGTAAACGTACTTTTGATTTTTTCCCCTTTTCAGTTTTCGCGTAGAAACTCACGGTATATTTTCCCGGTGATGCAACGACCTGTTCCGGAGTGATTTCCGGAGGAGTATCCTGCTTATTTGCAACGGTATTGAGCCGCAGGGACATTTTGCCGTGAAAAACCTCTTTATCATCCAGTTCCCACGGTACCCAGTCGATATCCTTGTTTCCAGGGTGGAATATGATCCGGTTTGCCCAACCCTCAAAGCCGCGTTCGAGAGATGGATTGGAGAACATGTTTTTGTGTGAAATATCCGGCAGAAGCATGTTTTCCTGTGCTGAAAAGTTTACTCCGCCGCGTATATTTCTGCGGTCGGTCGTGGAAACTGCACCGGTCCGCATATCAAGGATGAATTCTGCTTTTTCGATCCTGCTTTTTCTCCTGTAATGCAGATTGACAGTGTAAGCTTTGTACCACGGCTGATAATTTATCCTGACAAGAAATTCTAAAGTGCCGGGAAGTGAAACTGAAAAAGGCGTTATTTTATCTCCGGCATGTATCGTGATATCTTTGCCGCGCCGTATGAAGGCAGTTTTCATTTTTTTATCAAGCACGATACTGCTTTTGTCTGCTTTGACAGTCTTGCCGTTCCAGAGCTTTTCCGGCATGTGAATGATGAGAGCGGAATAATAATATTCCCTGCCGGGAGAGTTTTCCGGCAGGGTACGTTTCATTTTCACCAGCAGTCTGCCATCCGGCATGACTTCGATGCTCTGTTCAAGGTAGAGAAAAGAAACACCATTGCCGCCTTTGAACCAGACCTCCTGCAAATATTTGCTGCCATGACGGATTATTCTGCTTTTGTCATGATCTATATCACGGCTGCGCCATTGAAAATTACGCTTGCCGTTTTCCCTGAGTCCGAGCGGAACATCATAACGGAAAACCACACCGCTTTCAGATGATTTGCATACAAGCTGTCCATCCGGCATCATCTCAAGAGTCTGCGGACCGTATGCGATCGTTTTTTCTCCGCATACAGGTTTGAATTGCTGAAATTTGGTTTTGATCGTCTTTTTCCAGCCCTTTCCGTCAGGAACAGGCAGCAGTTTTTCAGTTGAACCGCAGAGAACAACTGCGGAAAAAATCACAGAGAATATTATTGCTGTTCGCATTTTGTATTTGCCTTTTTCTGATAATATTACAGATAACACAGAACATTTGCCTGATTTGTTTCTTTGATACTGAAGTATTTCCAGTAAACCTCATTGTACATCATGCTTCCCACATGACCGTCTGCATAGAGATAATTTGACTGACGTCCGGAGTGTGCTGAAAGATCGACGACTCTGGTATCTCCGGTTACTGAAAGAGGGATGGCAACTGAATGGAACGGACTGGTATTGTGTAAAGAGTTGTTTGAAAAGAATGGTTGTCCGAACTCTTTAGGATTGCCTTTTTCTGCAAGGACAATGAATGAGGAAGGCTTGGGTATCTGATTGATCTTGCAGCCGTTGGAAATATCATTTGCTTTGCCCAGTCCGTATCCGAGATATGCTTCGAATACACTGTTGATAATGTAATTTGCGTTGTAGACCACCTTGATCGTTTTGCCTGAAACAGTAGTATAATCTCCTGATGAAAGAACTTCATCAAAGCGGGGACATCTTAAAATATCATCGTAAACATCCTTGCCGGAGGAATTTTTTTTGACCTTGTACCCCAGCACTCCAATATCGATCATCTGCTGCCGGTATTTGGATGTGGCTGTGGCAGCATTGCTGGTGGGATACCACGGAAAATAATCCCGGCTGGCATCCAGATACAGCGCAAATGAAGTACCGTACTCTTTCAAACTGTTCTTACAACTGCTCTCTCGCGCCGTCTCACGCGCCTGCTGCAGCGCAGGCATCAGCATCGCCGCAAGTATCGCAATGATCGCAATCACAACCAGCAGCTCTATTAAGGTAAAGGCGTTCTTGGGGAAAGGGGAAAACTTCTTTTCCCGGGAAAAGAGGTTTTCCCCTTTCCCCAAACCCCATTCCCCTTTCAAGAAAAGCGAAAAAGTTTTTGCTGACGCAAAAACGGCGTTATATGCAGTACATGAAGCGTTTGCTTCGCAAGTATTATAA
>JAZSGR010000009.1:0-14640 GCA_045532825.1 Victivallaceae bacterium
ACGCTGCATCCACCGATCGCAGACAGAACCGTTTCTTGAGCTTGAAAAAAACATGCTGTGTGATATATTTTAATTGAGAAAAACATATCTGAATAAGGATAAAATATAAATTTTTCACAAAATTTCGGACATTATCAAAAATTTTCACGGAATACAAAAAATGGATATTTCACTTGTTTTTGAAAATGCGTTTTACATGTTGGCCCTGCTCAATCCTGCCAGCAAGATCATGTTTCTGGCGGCATACGAACCGAAACTTACCACGAAACAGAACTTTGAATTATCATGGAAATCCTCGGCTGCGGCATTTGTCATCCTGACCATTCTGGCAATCGCCGGACACTTCATCCTCAGCCGGATCTTCAGAGTCGAACTTTATTCCCTGCAGATCACCGGAGGTCTGGTCGTATTCGTCATCGGCTGGGCGGCAGTCAATGAGGGAAGATTTGTCAAAAAAAATTCCAATCAGACCCAGAGCAATATCACCGATATCTCTCTGGTTCCGCTGGCGGCACCGCTGATTGCAGGTCCCGGTATGATCGCCGCCGCCATTGCCAGCAGTGTTGCTGACGGATTTCTGTTCACGACCTGTTCGCTTGCCATTGCCATCTTCATCAATTTTCTGCTTATGGTGTGCGCAAGCGGTATCAACAGTTTTCTCACCCGCACCCACATGCTCGGTCCGTTGATCCGTCTCACCGGACTGGTCATTTCAGCGGTCGCCATGCAGATGATGATAACCGGAGTCAAAAGCTGTTTCAAACTGCAGTAAGCACACCGGAAGGAATGTTATGAATATTTGCAGAAAAACCGCAGCGATATTGCTGGTTTCAACTTTTTTAAGCTGTCAGGCACTGGATATAGTCCGCGATGGGAAACCGTGTGCGGTCATAGCAGTTGCTCCGGATGCATCTGCTGAAGTGCGTTCCGCCGCAGCGGAGCTGCAGAAATATCTGAAAAAAATCTCCGGGGCCTCCCTGCCGCTGGTCACAGCTGACAAAGCGGCAGATAGCAATATCATCTGTGTCGGAGAAAGCAGTATCAGCCGGAAAGCCGCCTATTCACCGCCTGCATTCGATACTTCCGGATATGATATATGGATAAAAGGCGGCATTGCGGTGCTTTTCGGTCCGCATTTCAAACATGATAATACGCCGACGGTATTGGAAAACGGTCTTGATCCGCACAGCATGATGCGCACTCCCTCGTCGCGTCCCGGCAATATCTTTGCCTCTGATTGCGGCACCATGCACGCAGTAAGTGCCTTTCTGGAACACCTCGGAGTACGTTTTTATGCTCCCGGAGATGCCGGTACTGTCATACCTGAAAAGAAAAATATCCGTCTTGACGATTTCCGCAAAACCTCAAAAGCCGCCTTTGCGCGCAGGGAATATCAGTCTTACGGAGGAAAAATGGATGAGAAAACGATACTCTGGTTCAAGCATCTCAAATCAGGTTCCGCCAGAAAACGTACCGGAGTGCTTCCGCTTGCCAATGTGATGCGCGCAGGGGAAAAACATCATCCGGAGTGGATCGCTCTTGACAACGACATGCAGAAGATATTCACAAATGACGGTTGTGCAGCTCCCAGACTGCTGTCCGCCAGCCTGCGGCAAGCCGTTCTGCGCGAAGCTGAAAAAATCTTCGATGCCGATCCGCAGCTGGATGAACTTGCGATCATGCCCCCTGCCCTGCGAAGAGAACATGACAGAAGAGATATCCGCACATTCCGCACTCCGGGACTCTTTCCGCAGGATACCGCATTGAATATTTTTGCCGACTTTTACTGGAACATCGCCCGGGAACTCTCCAAAACCCGTCCCGGAAAAAAGATCATCTGGCACGGTTTTCACAACCGCAACAATCCCAAACTGCTTCCGCACACCCGCGGAATGAATGCCATGATGGCTCCGTGGGGAGTCACCAATTACGCCGACCCGTTCATGAAAAAAAGTTATATTTCCCAGATCCGGCGTCTTGCCCGCCAGTTTGACACGGTGAACATGGTCCAGCGGGAATGGTGGAACGAATACGCTTCGGACAGCGGTATCAATCAGGGATTTTTCTTCATGAACGTTCTTCAGGAAATCCGCAAGCTCCAGAGCTCCTCAGTCGATTCCCTGCTGATCGACGCGGGGATCGATCCGGGGAACGGAAAACCGGCTGCACTGCCGCTTACTCACCTGATGTATTACATAAACAGCAAGCTGCTCTGGGATCCTGAACTGGATATGGAAAAACTTTTACAGGAATACTGCCGTTTGTGGTTCGGTCCGGCTGCAGGGGAAATGCGCAAATTCATTGATCTCACAGAAAAGTTCTGTACGCAAAAAGGCAAACGCTCCATCGATCCGGTGAAGGGAAAATTCAACCGGGAAAATGTTGCCCGGATTTTCGCGCTGCTCGGAAAAGCAGAAAAAAACACGTCTGAAAATTCCATTTACCGCAAAAGGATCAACGATATAAAACACTCCCTTGCCAGCTTGAAAAAGGTACTGGAGTCTCCGTCACCCGGCGGACCGGTACTGCACGGAGATATCTTTCCGGTAAATCACCGGCCGGGTGACGGAGTAAACAAATACCGGAACCGGATTACCATTCCGGCAGATGCTCCCGATAAACGCACTGAATTTGCCGCAGCTCTCCGCGAGGACCGCAAAGTGATGTTCATATATTTGCGCTGTTATGATCCGGAAATGTCCAAACTCCGCAAAGTAAAACGCAAAACTGATGACTGCAAGATCCTCACAGACGATCACATCCGTCTGGATTTCCATACGCCTGATAAACGCACATGCACCTTCGCCGTCAATGCTGCCGGATCTTTTTATGACAGCTGCAGCGATCCGGAACTGCAGATGCGATACGGCGGAGCAGAGGAATGGGATCCGCAATACAGCGGAGCAGCAGTCAGATATTTTGACGACCGCTGGGAAGTGGAGGCCGCAATCGGACTTACCGGACTTGCCGATCTCGCCGCACCGGATCAGCCGTGGGCAATCAATGTCACCAGAGTACGTCATGCCGGTGGAAAAACGGAAAAATACTCCATGGCAGCAGGCGGCTCATCCAGTTGGTGCCGTCTGGTGGTTTCAGATAAAGATTCTCTGGGATATGAAGCCCTGACCGGAGCCAAAGCTCTCCGTCCGGTCCCGGGCGTACCGCATACAGATGTCATAAAAGTCAAACGCGCCCGGGGCAGAGTGGAACTTGCCGGCGCATGGGATAAAGAGTGCTGGAAAAATGTACCGGAAACCGTACTCGGCTGGGAAATATGGTATTTCGGGCTCTCATCGGGGTTCCGTCCGGATACACGGGTAAAAATGCTGTACGATGATAAATATCTTTATGCGCTTTTCAAAGTCGATGACCGTTACGTCCGCGCAGATTTCAAAAAAGATCAGACTGCAGTATGCGTGGACAGCTGTGTTGAACTTTTCATACAGCCCGCCGGAGGCAAAACCTATTTCAACTTTGAATGCAATGCGATCGGCACACTGCTGTCATACAGGATCTCTCCGGAAAGCAGCAGAAAACTCACTCCCCGGGAACTGCAGTCAGTCAAACGTTTCCCCACCCTGCCGCGCAGCATGCAGGGGGAAATAGAAACACCGGTGAGCTGGCAGCTCGGATTACAGATACCGCTGGAACTTCTCACCGGCAAAAACAGTACATCCGCAGACCTTTCCGGAAAAGTCTGGAAAGCCAATCTTTTCAAATGTGCGGAGTGGAACAGTCGTCCGCACTGGCTGCTGTGGCACAAAAGCCCGGCATTCCACCGGACGGAAAACTTTGGAAAAGTGATATTTGAATAATCAATAAATTGTTATTGTCCCATTTTTTGTGAAAGTTGTTCAAACTGCGGTGGCGCATGCATGTAATTTGGCGGTACACCTTGTCACGGCGCAGTCCCGCAGGGCGAAGACGGATCCCGCAGCGTATTCACTCCGGGAGTGCGGTACGACTGGAACTTCGGTGATGAACACGGTCATCTGCTTTTTTCAGAAGCAAAAGTCATGCATCCGGGAGAACGGGTGGAGCTGGTCGTTTCCCACTGCGATCCGACAGTAAACCTCTTTGATGAACTGTGGATAGTTCAGCAGGAAGAGGTCATCGGCCGCCGGGAGATCACGCTGCGCGGCTGCTGCCGCTGAAGTCATGTTCAGGCAAGCGGATAATCGAAGTTGAAGGCAGTCGTTTCACTGTTCTTCCAGTTGGCATTGGTAAGATCATAGAAATCAAAGACTCCTTCAAGACGCGGAACAGAGACAACCTTTTGCGGATAAATACGCGACAATCCGGTGATCCGGTCACAGCGCACTTCAAATCCGTTGCCCCGGTTGTCGCGGAAAGCACCTTCAACTGGGAGTTCTGCTCTGGTAGTAAGCAAGCCGGGACGGCCGAGGCGGTACAACTCCACTTCAAGCGGTGAACGGTCACGCAGTGCGATCACAGCCTCTTTTTCAAGTTCTATATGCGCCATCACTCTTTTTACTCCGAAGCGGGCAAGTTCTTTTGCCGCCATGCTGTTGCACACCGGCAGCGGAGCGGAGGCGATGATGAATATATCCTGATAATTTTTCAATAATTCCAGTCCGTACAGCGAAGTTACACGGAAACGGCGGATACCGCTCCGGTAAGCACTTTCGATCGCTTTGCGCAGTGCCGGCAGTTTACTTTCCGGACAGAAATCCGGCAGGATAGCTTCATCGCTTGACTTGTTGATCGTGAACACATTATCTGCCCGCAACGCAGAACGGCTGGCAGGTTCAGCTCCGTGCGGCTTGAGTGCGACAGTTTCCGTAAGATGTTCATCAAGTGAATATTCCGGAGCAAGTTTCAGATATTCCTGACGGAATTTCATCATACCGGTACCGGCATCACGGTCAAAAATCTGTACTGGCTTCAGAGAAGATTTCACCATGTTCCAGAATTCACGGCGCACCGCCTTGAGTTCAGCCGCAGGAAAGAAATAATTTCCGTTGATCCGGCAGGAGATGCTGCCGAGCGCAAACTCCGCAGAATCTGCTTCTGAAAACGCCGCCGCAAGTTTTTCCTCATCCACCGGATGATTTTTTGCCTCACTCAACCCGAGCGGCATGGAAAAATCTTCAAGCGGAGCATTAAGACAAACCACTTTGAGATATTTTTCATCAAGTTCAAGCTCAATATCCAGCTTTTTCCTGCGTTCCGGCAGAGCTTCCAGCTGTTTGCGGCGGTCGGCAAAACTTTCGCCGATCTTGAAGATCATACCGTCAGCAGGAACCGGTTTGTCACAACAGACAAACACCTTATCCCCGCTTTTGGCACGCTTCGACAACTGGTTATTGACAAACATCCGGGTAATGGTAAGAGCCGGACCATCCTCTCCGCCGCGCGGCTGGATGCGCAGACGGTCACCGGTGCCGATACGCTTGGAAACGGTAAAACCGAAACCGTTCTCCCGCAGTTCCTCAACACTGCCGCAACGGATTCCGGCAGCTCCGACAGAATCGGATTTAATGAGATCCTTACGGGATTCGGCAGTGGCAAATCCGGTACTCCACTTTCTGCCGCAGGTGCGGGCAAGCAGAGCCCTGGCTTCACCGAGAGCTTCATTGAAGCTGCTTTCGGGAGCATCAAGCAGCATACGGTACGCTCCGACTGCCGCTTCCACATAATCCGGCTGGCGCAGTCTGCCCTCGATCTTGAGCGACTGCACACCGATCTTTTTCAGCTGCGGGATATACTCCGCCATGCAGAGATCCTGCGGAGAAAAGAAAAATCCGTTGCCGTTCTTTGAAAAATAACGTCTGCGGCACGGCTGTTTGCATTTGCCGCGGTTGCCGCTGTAAGCTCCGAGATAGGAGGAAAAGAGACACATGCCTGAAAGCGAACAGCACAAAGCACCATGAATAAAAACCTCGATCTCCAGATTGGTGCGTTTGCGTATCTCTTCAAGTTCCTGCACAGTCACCTGACGTTCCAGCACCACCCGGGAAACTCCGAGTTTCTCTGCGACGGCAAATCCGGCAGAGTTGTGAAATCCCATCTGGGTCGAAGCGTGCAGTTCAAGCGAAGGGAAATACTCCCTCACCACTCTCAAAGTTCCGAGATCCTGAACCAGAAGCGCATCCGGAGAGATCTCCCGCACCGTTTCAAGCAGTTCCGCCACTTCCGGAAGTTCCGGTTCTTTTATCAGCGTATTGAGTGTAAGATACACCTTTTTGCCGTTGCGGTGGGCAAAATCCACAACTTTCATCATCGTTTGCGGATCGAAGTTTTCTCCGCGCTCACGGGCATTGAATTTGGCAAGACCGGCATAAATTGCGTCGGCACCGGCTTCAAAAGCCGCCAGCGCACATGCCGGACTGCCCGCCGGTGCCAGAAGTTCCGGAACTTTGTTCATCTGTTATTATCCTTTTACCGCCAGACGGCGGAAATTTTTCTTGCCGCTCTTAAGAGTAAGCGGCAGTCTCTCCGGAGTCACCGTAAAATTGGGATCAGTCACCTTGACGTCATCGATGGAAACTGCCCCGCCCTGGATCAGACGGCGTCCGTCAGAGGTGCTTTTGCAGATGCCGGTGAGCACCAGCAGACGGGGAACCGTGATCCCGTTCTCACCGAACTCGGCGGCTTCGATCACGGTGACCGGCAGTTCAGTTCCGGCTGCGACCGGAGCAGCTGCCTTGCTGGAACAGGGGATCCTGCCTTCAGGATCGGCAAATCCGAAACGGGTACCTGCGGCGGCAAAGACCTCTCTTGCGATCTTTTCGCCGTGGGCAAGCGCAGTTGCTTCGCAGGCAAGCACCTCTTTGGCGCGGTTGATATTGCCGCATTCCGCCAGAGCTTCACACTCTTCGACCGGCAGTTCAATGGCAAAACGTTTGAGCAGATCCGGCAGCATGGCATCATCGCAGTTGCGCCAGAACTGATAATACTCAAAGGGAGAAGTGCGTTCAGGATCAAGCCAGACACTGGCTCCGCCGACGGACTTGCCGAACTTCTGCCCGGTCGCAGGATTCATCAGCAGCGGAATGGTCATAAAATGGACATCACGGGTCTCATCCTGATACATTCTGCGGATGAATTCAGTTCCGGCAGCCATATTTCCCCACTGATCCTGACCGCCGATTTCAAGAGCGCATCCGAGAGTTTTGTTCAGGTGATAGAAATCGTATGCCTGAAGCAGAGAATATGAAAATTCAAGATAGGAAAGACCGTTTTCCAGACGGCTTTCAACCGACTTCTGCGCCAGCATGCGGTTAACAGAAAAACGGCTGCCCACATCACGCAGGAATTCGATCATGGACATTTTGGTAAGCCAGTCGGCATTGTTGACAAAATGCGCTTTACCGTTATCCAGAGTGATAAAATATGAAAGCTGTTTTTTGAGACATTCGGCATTGGCAGCGATCTCTTCCATGGTCATCATCACGCGGGCGGATGATCTTCCGGAGGGATCACCGATCATTCCGGTGGCTCCGCCGACCAGAGCGATGGGAACGTGTCCGGCTTTCTGGAGCAGACGCATTGCCATGACCGGCAGCAGATGCCCGACATGCAGACTGGAACCGGTGGGATCAAAGCCGCAGTAGAACGTCACACTGCCGGAGGAAAGCATTTTTTCAATAGCGGCACTGTCGGTTTCCTGATAGATGAAACCGCGTCTTTTCAATTCTTCGTAAATATTCATTTGGTCATTCTCCTGAAATATCAGTGTCCTTTGCCTGGAACCGGCAGAGGAAGTTTTTTCCATGCCCGGTGGGGAACGGTTTTTCCCATTTCGAGCCAACGCAATTCAAAATCACTTGCGATCCCTTCAAGGTCCCGGATCGCTTCATCGCACGGAGCAAAAAGTCCGGAATCGGTCAACACCCTGCCGACGGCATCACGGTAATATTCATCATCGCTGGAAAAATGAAATATACCGTCATCTTTGAGCACCCGGTGTATCTGGGTGGTGAAATCACTTGCCAGCAGGCGGTGTCCGCGGTGTCTGCCCTTGGGCCAGGGATCCGGGCAGAGCAGATGGATACGGTCAAGAGAACGATCCGGCAGCAGTCTGCCCAGCAGATAACGCGCCTCGACCCGCAGCACTTCCACATTGGGAGCATTTTCGCGTCTGCTGCGCCTGACAACTTTACGCAGACGTCCGAGCATGACATCAGCGGCATAGACTTTGCGTCCGGGGAACCGCTTTGCCATGGCAATGGTATAACTTCCGGCACCGCAGCCGAGATCAAGCTCGACCGGACGGTCCTGCGGAACATCCCATATACCGTAAAAACCGGTCAGGAAACGGATATCATTATCTTCTTCGTGCGGCATGATCAGATCCCGTCGCGGCTTGCCGCCCAGTCACGGACAGCTTTCTGGGTTTTCTCAAACTCATCACCGAGCATCGCCTGCGCGAATGCCTCGAAATAACCGATGAGCGCAGCGCGGAACACCTCAAGGTTCTGGATACGTTCTGCAAAGATCTCGTCATCGTTCATCTCTTCGCCCTCGGGAAGTTTGAAGCCGGTGAATACAAACTTATCTGCATCAAAAGTGCCGCTCCAGATCTGATTGAGTCTGGTGATGGTGAGTTTGGCTTTCTTGAGTTTCTTGCCGACATTGATAGCCGCTTTCGCCTCGGCACTGCGCAGGGGACTGCCGCCCTTTTTGACGGTGGTCTCGGCAGAACCGCGGTCATCATCATCTCCGGCAAAGACCAGAGGGCCCTCAATCATGAGATCGAATTCACCATACTCCGGATGCTGAAGCTTGCCGACCATTTCCCCGAAATACCAGAGATACATGAGGAAATCCCTGCCGATAGAAGGTTCTCCGCCGGTTCTTCCGTCGATGGAAAGCTGCGGAAAACTTGAACAGGTGGTATTGAATTTGCGTTCAAGGATGAGTTCAGGAGTCAGCTGTACCGGCTCCACCTGAGTGACCTGATAAAAGTTTTCCACAAAAAGATCTATCTGGGAATTGCTGGTGGCACCGGCATAGAGCAGCCGGGAATTGGGTTCGATGACCACCGTTATGCCGGAAAGTGAAGGCGGCATTTTGTTCAGGTGTTTTTCCACCATATCTTCTTTGATCTCGCGGCGCTGTTTGCTGGAAAGATACTGTTTGTTTTCTGCGCGCATCACCGCCTGTTCCTCGCGGCGGCAGAGAGCAGCCAGCAGAGATGACGGGATCTTCCGCACAGCCTGACGCAGTGTAAAGTAATAGCATCCGCCGAGCTGTGCACTTGCAAGATCGATATTGGTATCCAGCAGCCCGTGTCCGGTGACCCAGCCGACCTGGGGATCTCCGGTCACAGAATCAAGTGTTCCCGCTTTGTGGGCGGCGAAAAGATCGACGATGTTTTCCGGAAGTTTATCCGGCAGTTCAAACATCGTAAAAGCAAAAGATCCGCGATCAAACGGCATAAAAACCTCTCTGAATTGGTTGACTTTCTGAGGAAATTTCAAAAATCATTCAAAAAAAAATCAAAGAAACAGCTGCGAAGAGTTGTGAAAGGTAATTTCCGGTTGCTGCATGCAGCGGCAACAGCCGGAAATGCTCCTTTTGCAAATCAAAGCAGATGCACTTTCAGATTTTTGAGGTGTTTTGAAATTGCCTCATTCTTCCAGTTTGATAATATATACCCATTCCCCTGCAACGTCAAGGGATAAAGAAGATACAAAGGCAAAAAGCACAGCAGAGAAAATCCGGAAAAAAGGCAAAAAAATGGAGGCGTGGACCGGAGTCGAACCGGTCTAAGCGATTTTGCAGACCGCTGCCTAACCGATTGGCTACCACGCCTCATTGAGTGCTGTCTTCATAATATAGTCCGCTTTTATTACATTTCAAGAGAAAAACAGAAAAAAAAGAGCTTTTTTTTCAAAGTTGAATTGATTTTAAGTTTTTCCGGCGTTACGCCTTGCATTTACAGCAAAAGCGGGCTACTTTAACAACATGACTGTTTTTTTTGTAAAAATCTATAAAATTCAGGAGTATTCTTTATGCCGGTAGATATTTTGGTCGGAACCCAGTGGGGGGATGAAGGCAAAGGCAAATTGATCGACGTTTTGACACGCGATGTAGACATGGTAGTCCGTTTTCAGGGCGGCAACAATGCCGGTCACACTGTTGAGATCGGTGAGAACCGTTACGTTCTGCACCTGATACCTTCGGGTATTTTCCGCAAAGGTGTCAAATGTGTTATCGGCAACGGCGTGGTCGCTGATCCGGTGGCACTTAAAGATGAAATGCTCAAAGTCGCGGAGTGCGGATTTGATGTTTCCGAACTGGAACTCTCCAGCCGTACCCACATGATCTTCGATTATCACAAGCGCATGGATCAGGTCAACGAACGCAGTGCGGCGGTCAAGATCGGAACCACCGGCAGAGGTATCGGTCCTGCCTACACCGACAAAATGCGCCGGGTTGGCATCCGTGCGATCGACCTGCTTGACAAAGAAAAGCTTGCAGAGCGTTTCCGCGCTGAAGCGGAATATTACAACAAGGTGCTCGCCTCCTGCGGTGCCCAGACCGTGGATATTGAAGCTGAACTGGTAAAAGTTCTGGATGCCGCCGACTATCTGGCTCCGCACATCGCCAACTCCACCTACACGGTCAACGATGCGATCGATGCAGGTAAAAATGTTCTTTTTGAGGGTGCTCAGGGCGCACTGCTCGACATCGATCACGGAACCTATCCCTTCGTGACCAGCAGCAACACCATCTCCGGCGGAGCCTGCACCGGCAGCGGTATCCCGCCGCAGGCAGTCCGTCATGTCTGGGGTGTCATCAAGGCATACACCACCAGAGTAGGCGAGGGTCCCTTCCCGACCGAACTCTTTGATGCTGACGGCAATCAGCTCCGTGAGATCGGACGCGAATTCGGTGCCACCACCGGCAGACCGCGCCGCTGCGGCTGGTTCGATGCCGTTGCCGCCAGATATTCCTGCATGGTCGACGGCATCGACAAACTGGCAGTCACCAAGCTCGACTGTCTTGACGGTTTCGATAAAGTTGCGATCTGCATCGGTTACGAAGTCAACGGCAAAGTCACCGACCATTTCCCCGCCTCTCTGGAAGAGCTTTCCGCAGCCAAACCGGTCTATGAATGGCACGACGGCTGGAAACAGGATATTTCCGGCGCACGCTGCTGGGATGATCTCCCGGAAAATGCCAGGAAATATCTGAAACGCATGGCTGAACTTGTCCGCTCCAACATTGCGATCGTCTCCGTCGGTCCCCGCCGCGATCAGACATTCTCTGTGGAAAAATGACCGGACATGCTTCTGAATAAACTGAACATCTCTGCCGCCGGACGCCAAACGCGTTCCGGCGGTTTTTTCGCAAATCTGGATTATCTCCAGCTCGGCGCACTCGCCGGATTGCTGGTAACCGGATTGATTTTTATTTACACCACCGGTTCCGGACCGGGACCATCTGCGGCGTTTTCCCGTCAGCTGCAATGGATCGCTCTCGGCAGCTGCCTGTGGCTTCTCGGAGCACTTACAGATTACCGGAAAACCAACTTCCGCCTGTTGACGATACCGGCTTATATTGCAGTAACTGTACTGCTGGCACTCACCCTCAAATTCGGAGTGAAGATCTACGGAGCGACCAGGTGGATAGAGATCGGTTCAATAAGAATACAGCCCTCGGAATTCGCAAAAGTGGCAATGATACTGCTGCTGGCGGTGGTATTTTCGGTTCCGAGGTTTGATGTAAACAAAAAGCTGGGCATATTCATCAGCCTGCTGATATTTATTCCGCCTTTCCTGCTGGTTGCTAAAGAGCCGGATCTCGGCAGTGCAGTGGTGATGATCCCGGCTTATATCGGCATCGTATTCTGCGCCGGACTCAAATGGCGGTATATCATCACAGCCGGAGCAGCGGTCATGCTGATCAGCAGTCTGGTCGTTCTCAACGAAACCATGCGGATAAAGCCCATGCTGCGCGATTATCAGCGCGACAGGATCAAAGTGTTTCTCAATCCTGAAAGTGACCGTCTGCATCGCGGATACAATGCTTATCAGGCGCGTCTTGCCGTAGGTTCCGGCGGTTTTACCGGAAAAGGTATCGGTAAAGGAGAACAGAACAATCTGGGGTTTCTTCCCTACACCGTTGCCAACAATGACTTTATTTTTTCAGTCATTGCCGAGGAAACCGGATTTGCCGGTTCAATGGTGCTGCTGATATTGTATGCCATGCTGCTGTATTCGATCTGGCGGACTGCATTTTCAGCGGATGATAAAATGGGCAGATTTATCGCAGTCGGCACGGGGTGTGTCATGACGGTGCATATTTTCGTCAATATCGGCATGAGCATAGGACTTACTCCGGTTACCGGACTGCCGCTGCCATTTGTAAGCTACGGCGGTTCATTCATGCTTGCCGGCATGGCAAGCTGCGGAATACTCCAGTCGATATACCGCTTCCGCAGAATAGAACAGTAACTGCCTACGGGAAAAAGCGCGCAGCAAGTACCCGTGGGTAAAATATCGCGGCGCACTGCAATACCGGCAAGGTATAACAACTATTATGCAACGCGGAACTGTCAGGCTTGTCTATATAACTATATAACTGATTAATTTAATAGAATAAATACATTATTATAATAGAAAGTGATTTTCTGTTAATAACTTTTTATCACTGTCATCATCAAATGATTGCAAAAAATTTTCCTGTCAATAACTGTGATCGAAACCCGGTTTAAATCCGGTTTACAGAAAAATTCTTCACATCGTTCAAACAACTTATTAACAACTTATTAAGATAGTTATCATCATCTTCCGCATACCTCGATATCTCCCGGAACATCGAGTTTTACTTTTCCTGACCGGTCAGTTTCGATTTTGATGACCCCATGCGGAGTCGGCAGAGAACCTTTCACATATTCCAGACCTCCGAGGTCGGGATCTACAGTTATTTTCCTTCCTCCGGGTTCCAGAAAACGTATTCCAAATACTCTCTCACTCATGAAAGGTGCCGGACCGCCTGACCATCCGTGACAGAGACTGTGACGCAATCCTTTGTAACAGTAGTTGCCGAAATCCTTATGAAGATCATCTTTTTCCGGTACCGGCATTTCAGTTATCGGAGTGGTATTTTTTATCCAGTCAAGGTCGAAATCCTCCCAGAATGTGGTGGCTCCGTAATCAAGCATGGCTCCCCAGTATTTCCGGATGAGATCAAGGGCATTTGCCGTAGGCTGTCCGAGAAGCATGTAAAAACCGTAAAATGTACTTACACCTTTGTATGGATCAGCAAGAAGCACACTGCTTTTATCTGCCAATCCGCTTACGGTCATGAGAGCGGCAGCCTGTTTGGAATTTCCGCAGTCCGGGATATGTTTTTTCAGTAAAGATGCAGCGCGGCATACTTTTGAGGTATCTTCCCCCAATACTTTCAGAAGTTTTTCACCTGAATTCATCATCCACAGCAGCAATCCCTGAATACCTGCATGTTTTGCCTGTTCATTTTCTCTTGTCGGCCAGTCGAGAAAGCGTTTTTCCGGTACACATTCCCTGCCGTCCGGCGTGACATAGCTGCTGAATTGTTCAAGCAGTCCGGTAAGGTATGCGCGTTTTTTTTCCAGATATCCGCGGTCACCGGTGGCGATGAAATAGTCAAAAAGAGCAATGACCCACCAGCAGGAATAGGTGTAGATACGCATCGGCTGCGGCAGAGGATGCTTTTCTGTCAGAAAGTCAAATGACGAACGTATGACGGATGTATCTGAAAATGCACATAAAATGCCCCTTATTTCCGGATGCATATCACCCATCCATACCAGTCGGTCGCGTTTTACTCCGTCAAAAAGGTATTCCTGCATGTTGAGATGGATGGTGTAAACTGCTGTTTTCCAGATTTTATTCAATCTTTCGTCAGATGATTCAAAACTTCCGTCATAATCCATATCTCTGGTGAGTGAAACTGCCATGATATTGAGCAGTTTCAGCGGTTCACCCAGGTTGTCTATCCTCAGAAAACGGAAAGCAGTCGATCCGTATTCAAGAGTTCCGTACAGCGGTACATCAAGTTCGGTATCGTGGATACTGTGGTCCTGATTGGGTTCGCCCATGGCTTCACTTACAGATTCACCGAAGCGCAGACGTATCCTGCCGGATGATTTGTCTCCGGTATTGTGTATGCGTACACCGCCGTGAAGTTCGATACCGAAATCCACCAGTACCGAACCGTTTTTTTCCAGACGGCAGACAGCTGATTCCGGAGCGGAAAATATCTGATTTTCATAAGAATCAACAAAAATTTCCGGGTTGACGGCTTTATTGCTCCATACTATGCGCCGGACCGGCAGATAATCGCGTACACGTACATCTCTGATGGAATTGTTGTATAATTTCATTATATGATCCCTTGTATTTTACAGTTCACACAGTTATAGTATAGCAAGACCGGTGAAATTTCAAGTATTCCGATCTTGCTTTTATTATGTTTTATTTGCTTTGTGACGGATAAATGATGGTTATTGTCCCATTTTTTGTGAAAGTTGTTCAAACTGCGGTGGCGCATGCATGTGATTTAGCGGTACACCTTGTCACGGCGCAGTCCCGCAGGGCGAAGACGGATCCCGCACCGTACTCGGCGCAAAACTCTACCTTGCTCCACGCTGCATCCACCGATCGCAGACAGAACCGTTTCTTG
>JAZSGR010000080.1:0-17333 GCA_045532825.1 Victivallaceae bacterium
ACGCTGCATCCACCGATCGCAGACAGAACCGTTTCTTGAGCTTGAAAAAAACATGCTGTGTGATATATTTTAATTGAGAAAAACATATCTGAATAAGGATAAAATATAAATTTTTCACAAAATTTCGGACATTATCAAAAAGTTTACTTCTGCACAGTTTTTCTGATAAGTTTTTTATCCAGCGGGGCAATATCAGTGCGTTCGCATCCCAGAGCCACCAGATAACATATCATCTGAAACATGCCCCAGAATGCAAAAATAAGCATAAAATGGAAAGCCGTTCTCAAAACTTCCAGACGGCAGATCTTCGCCACGTAAAACCTTATTACCGCCCATACCGCCGCCAGCGTGGTGAGCGCGCATATTCCCAGAGTAGGACCCTCTCCGACCGGGGAAAACTCCTGCCGGATACCGAAAAGCCAGCGGATGAGACCGAACAATTCAAGCGGTATCCATCCCACCAGAAGCAGGAACCACATGGCAAAACCCTGCGGATTGGATCTTGAAAGATCATAATCCGTATTGACAGTGCCCATGGCGGCAAAGACGATCATTGCAGCCAGCAGAAACGTCGCCCAGTCCAGCTTGCGGCACAACTGTCTCTGTTTATTGCGCTGAGCCAGGCTGCGTGTTTTTTTCTGTTTTTTCGCCATGGTCTCACCTCTTTCCGGAATTGGATGTTCCGATCCTGCGGACCAGGATATAAGTCACATATCCGAGCAGTATCAGTACCAGTACCAGCGCACTGTACGCATGCGGCCACCAGATACCGCTGGTCATCATGGTGAATTCAGACATACCGCCCAGACTGGTGATGACCATAAGCGGCAGAAACACCACGTTGATGATGGCGAGGTATTTCATGATGACAGCAAGGTTGTTGCTGACGATGGATACCCTGGCATCGGACATGCCGGTAAGAATTCCGGCATAAATATTGGCAAGATTGTCACACTGCTGATTTTCGACGGTGATATCTTCGAGAAAATCGATCTCCTCCTCATTGAATCCGATCCTGCCGGCATCGCTGCGCAGGCGGCGCAGCAGCACCATATTGGCACTGGTAGCTGATTCATAGTAGGTCAGACACTTCATGAGCGAAAACATATTCACCAGAGATTTATTGGTGACCGCAAATTCGATCTTGTTCTCAATCTCGTCTGATATGGTGCGGATGATCCTCAAGTGCTGCAGGAAGTGATGCGTGGCGTGATGGAGCAGCCTCAAAAGCACTCCCTGAATGGTATTTCCGCGCAGCGGCATCCTGCCATGCTCGAACAGCGGCATGGAATCCACCTGAAGCACTATCAGACGGTCACGGAACAGAAACGCTCCGATACTCGACACACGGAATGTCATCTGACGCTGAATCTGAACGTTTGCCGGACGCTTCATGATGACCGCAATGTGGTCGCTTTCGTATTCCACACGGCTTATTTCATCCTCGTCCAGAGCGGAGGAGAGAGTATGCGGATCGATACCGCAATCATTGATAAGGTAATTTTTTTCCTCTTCGGTAGGACCGCTGTACACCTGGATCATACCAAGCTGTCCTTCCGGACACAACTGGACCCGTCCGTCGACAAGATCGTAACAACGTAACATCAGGAAATCCTCCCATTGCAATGCAGTTTCTGTGCCGAAGCCGGGGAGACAAGCCTGATAAAAAGCTTTCAGCGGAAGATGATAAAAACACTTTCACGGTGCATGAAACATCTTCTGTCCCCGGCTCCGCACCCTCGTGGAACCGCGTCATCTGTATTGGCAGTCATATTTCTTTCACCGCTTAAGTTGATAATAAATAACTATACCGGCAAATTTTCCGGTATCCACTTTTCCAAATATACTTCACGGTTTGATTTTTTTCAAGGCAAAAATCAAAAATTTCCACTTTTAAGGATCACAGATACAGCATCAGCTGCCCTGCCGCGCAATTTCAGTGTTTTTGAAGCATTTACAGCCTTTCCGGCAAACATATCCACCTGTTCATGCCAGCTGCGCCATGCGCTGATAAGATGCTCTGTATCGAATGGTTCCGGCAGTACGATACCGGCTCCGGAGTCTGCAACCAGCGAAGCATATCCGCAGATACCGGAAACGATCACCGGTACTCCGCAGGCAAGAGCTTCAGCGATAACTGTCCCGGCTGCCTCCTTGCGTGCCGGGTGGACAAGGATATCCGCAGCTGCCAGATAAGGTTCAACATCGCGCCGGACTCCTGCAAAAATACAACAGTCCGCGATACCATACTTCTCTGCTGCAAGCTGCGCCCTGCCACCGGCATCTCCGCCTGCGAAACACAGTCTGATACTGCGGCGCATGTGTTCAGGAAGAGCGGCAAAGGCTTTCAGTACCCTGTCACCGCCCTTGAGTGTCCAGTTGGCGGCGATGAACAGAGCCAGTTTTTCATCAGGAGCAAGAGCCAACGCTTCGCGGCACTTTTGACGGTGCAAAGAATCCGGCACCTGAAATCCCGGACCAACCCCCGGACCGAGATAGATAAAACGCTCATCCGGTGTCCCGTAAAACTCCTGAAACTCCTGCTTCTGTTTCGGACTGATATAGAAGATCACTGTGGATGATTCAGGAGAAAATATCTGTCTTTCCAAATCGGCAAAGATCCGGTACCGGGCAAGAAAACGGAGAAAGCCGCCCGCAAACTTACGTTTCAAAGCTGCGGCAAAACAATCATCTGCGGCGAAATAAAAATCACATCCGCCGAAACGGTTGAAGGCAAATTTTACATCCGCACCGGCAGCGGCTGTATGAAATTTTTTTGCGAAATCCAACGCTCTTGCGTGGTTGCTCATCCCGCGCAGCGGCAGAGTCACAACCTCAACATTTTCAGGGAATACGGTATCGTTCCACTCACCGGCAAACACAGTCACCTGTTCACCGCGCGATGCCAGCTCCAGAGCGATATCTTTCATATCGCCCTGAAGTCCGCCGCCTGGAAAATACCTGAATATCCCCAATGCGATCTTCAACGATCAGTCTCCCTGCGTACGGCACTGATCTTTTCAAAGATCCAGAAAGTGATGAGTATGACAAAAAATCCTGCGAACATCCAGGCATCATCCAGCTCCAGACCGAAACCGATCGGACCGCCGTGAGCGGGAGAGATCCACAGGATATAAGTGATGACCACAAAACTCATGAATGCACCGGGTATCCATGCGATCCAGCAGTTCTTTCCACGGACTCCGAGCCAGACCGTTCCGGCGGCAAGAGTACAGGCGGCAAGCACCTGATTGCCCCAGGCAAAATAGTTCCATAGCTGATTGAATGTTGAAGCACTCTTGTTTGACCACCAGAGAAGCAGAGATATCACTGCAATCAGAGGCAGACACAGAGCGATGCGGTTGATGATCTTTTTCTGCGGAACATTTATTATTTCAGCCATACTCAAACGCAGACTCCGCATAGCGGTATCACCGCTGGTGATTGCGAGAATAATAACACTTATCACCGTGACCGTGCCGGTATATTTGCCGAGAAACTCACGGGTGATGTCATTCAGTACCAGTCCGGGGACCTTGCGCATGAGTTCCGGATACATGTTGTAGATCATGAGAGCCGCACCTGCCCAGATCATCGCGATCACGCCTTCGAGAACCATCATGCCATAGAAGGAGGAACGCGCCTGCCGTTCACTGGACATGGTACGGGCAATGATCGGACTCTGGGTGGCATGAAATCCCGACATGATACCGCAGGCGATCGTCACAAACAGCATAGGAATGATCGGTTTGCCGTTTTCAGCAGTGAACATCGCAGCCTGAAATGCCGGAGATTCCTCAAGAAGTCCCGGAGCAGAACACAGTTTTTTGAGCATTGCGATAAAAATGGCAAGCGTACCCAGCAGCAGCAATCCGCCGAAAACCGGATAACATGCTCCGATGATCTTGTCTACCGGGAAAAGCGTAGCGGCAATATAATAAATAAATATTGCAGCGACAGCTATCCAGAACACCGGTCTGCCGGGAGTCATGCTGTCAACCAGCTGTGCCGGAATATTGATGAACACCGCCACCACCAGCAGCAGAAGAAATACCATGAATGCAGAAAATACAAAATAAAATTTTCTGCCGATGTTTTCCCGGATGATCCACGGCAGATTTGCGCCGTTGCTGCGCAGCGACATCATTCCGGAAAGGAAATCATGGACCGCTCCGCCGATGATATTGCCGACCGGAATTACCACAAAAGCGATCACACCGAATTTTATTCCGAGGATAACTCCGATGACCGGTCCCACTCCGGCGATGTTCAACAGCTGGATCAACATGTTTTTCCAATGCGGAAGCACCATGAAATCCACACCGTCACGCATGGATACCGCCGGAGTTTCACGGTCATCAGGACCGATAATACGCTCAACCAGTCTGCCGTAGAAAAAATATCCTCCGGCAAGGATCAGCAATCCGAGAAAAAACAGCTTCATTTTCTTTTTATTCCTCTGTCGCGTCGATTATCAATACATCTTCCACCGGCACGTCCCGGTGCATGCCGCGGCTGCCGGTCGCAACGTTGGCGATCTTGTCAACGACGTCCATTCCGGATACCACTTTGCCGAAAACACAATAACCGAAATACTGCGGTGTCGGAGCACGGAAATCCAGAAAATCATTATCCACAAGATTGATGAAAAACTGACTTGTCGCAGAGTCGACCACGCCGGTACGCGCCATGGCAATGGTTCCGCGCTTGTTGGATATCTGGTTGGTCGCTTCGTTTTTGATCGGAGCATTGGTCGCTTTCTGGTTGAAATCACGATCCATGCCGCCGCCCTGGATCATGAAACCGGGAATGACACGGTGAAAAAGCGTATCTTTGTAAAATCCGGATTTGACATATTCCAGAAAATTCTTTGCGGTGACCGGAGCCTCCTTTTCAAAAAGCTCAATGGAAATATCTCCGAAGCTGGTTTTGATCTTTATCATGATTACTGCCCCCTGCAAATGTTGTCAACGATTTTTCCATCCGGAACATCATTGAATGAAATATTGTTTTTCTGCGGTATCAACACCGTGCTGCACCGCACTCAAATAAAAAACGGCACTTTTCACGGTGCCGTTTTTAATAAACGATCAGAAATTTTTTCCGAACTGTGCAACACCGTTGGGTCTCTTGCCCTCCGGATACTTGGCACTTCCGTCAGGATTGACGATCCTGCAGGTCAGGAAGATCAGCATGTTGCCCTTTTCAGCTTCGGAATAACGCGACTGGAAAAATCTACCGATGAAAGGCAGATCGCCCAGGATCGGGATCTTGTCATTGTAAGTCTTGGTAAGGTCAGTGGAAACACCGCCGACCAGCACGGTATCGCCGTCATAGACCTGAACAAAGGTATCGATCTCACGGTCGTTGAAGATCGGCATCTTGTAGTACTCTCCGTCGGAGTCACTGGAGTCATCGGAGCTGCCGCCGGAAGTATCACCGATATTGGTACCGCTTGAACGCTCACGGGCATCGAACACCATCCAGTCTACGAACGTACGGATCGGGAATTTGACACGTGCCTTGATAACTCTGCCGTCACTCATAATCTCCGGCTGCACACGGAAAGTCATACCGAGAGTCTGTTCGTTATCCAGAGACGGCTGGGGAGACGCATCGATCATTCTCCACCCGATCTCCTCATTGGATTCAGTGATATCGATCAATTCCCAGTCTTCGGGGAAATAACGGACCACACCCATGACAACTGTACCGACCTGATTGTTCAGAACGGTGATCCTGGGGGAGTACAGCACGTCGCCGCTGTCTGCCCAGTTCAATGCGAACATGCTCGCTACCAGCTTGGTGCCGTCGCTGTTTTCCCAGACATAGCTGAGCTGGGAATCCGGAACCTGACCGGTCGCCTCGGTCTGGGCATCAGTCGGACGGTAATAACGCAATAATTCATTACTGTTGGCACCGATAACCGTGGTACGTTTGGGTTCTCCGCGGTCGTTGTACTTTGCCACCTTGGAGTTGACGGCATATTGCCAGTTGAAAGCAAGTTCGTTGATGTCCTTCTGGGAGATCTCGATCACCTTGAGCATGACCTGGATCATCGGTTCAGAACGGTTGTATTCCGCTTCAAGGAACTTTTCAGTCGCATCAAGATTATCCGCAGTATTGGTGGCATAGACACAGCCGATATTCTTATCATAAATGATGCTGCTTCCCGGACCGTAGGGAATACCGCTGCCGACAAGCTCATCTTTCAATTTATCATTGGATTCAAAATCCTTTATTTCAACATTGAACACCCGGTTTTCCATATCACCGAGAGAAACGTGTTCAGGAGCAATGATTACATAGTTATCAGTGATCTTGTATTTGACACCGTACTGCTTGTTGAATTTGCGCAGAACTTCCATTACAGTGGCATCTTTCAAACTGAAGTTGACCGTTTTTTCAGCCGGAGCCTCTGCATTGGCATCAGCCTGACCTGCCGCAGGCGTTCCCGCTGCCGGTGCTCCCGCTGCCGGTGCTCCAGCTGCCGGTCCCTCTTCGCCTTCACCTGCCACCCCGGCTGCCGCCGTACTGCCGGCGATCGGAGCAGCTTCCTGACGCTCCACATTCTTCGGCAGATAAACGAAGTTGATACCAAGCTGCGCAGGATCATGCTGTTTTGTCAACTCACGCAAATGATTGACTACTACTGAAATAGGAATGTCATCAAAAGAAAACTCTTTGATCACGATAGAATTGAGTTTGTCTGTGATCGCAGCTGAACCGGAAGTGTTTTTCTTTTTGCTGTTTCCGGCAACAAAATTGACTGTATTTCCTTTGCCGTCGCTTTCCGGGAACACCGGGGAGGCAAATTTCCACTCGATCTCCGACAGCATACGGCGGTGAGTGGTACGGTAACGCTCCTCACCTATTTTGCCTATGCGCGTATAAACGCCTTCCAGACTTTTGACAGCAGCGGCATTGTAAGGATCGAGCAGCATGATCTCCTGATACTTGCGTACAGCCTCTCCAAGTTCATTGGCGGCAACAAGTTTTCTTCCCTGTTCCAGCAGAACTTCGATCTGATAATCCTGATTTTTCCTGTTCGGGATCAAACGGTCATCACTTACACTGTCCCGCTCTGCCGCATAATTTTTTCTTTTCTCATACTGAACGATCAGTCTTTCCAGACGGTCAGCCTGTTCCGGACAATACTTCAGAGCCTCTTTACAGAGTTTGATCGCATTTTCGAAATCCCCGCGCTGGGAACTTCTGTCAGCATCCTTGATGGCACTTTCCGCCTGCATATAGTAGCAGCGGGCGATCTGGCGGTCGCAGAATGCGATTTTGCGGTTGAAATAGGGAGAGTTGAATTTTTTGAATTCTGTTTTCGCTATCCGGTAAAGATCGCATGCTTCCATGTAATTGCCGGCAGCAAGTTTCACATTGGCATCCCGCACAAGATCATCACCCTTGCGTTCAACTTCCTGTCTGCCATGATCCACCCGGTTCACGATGGTGCGCTGCTCAAGTTCCGCAGCAGATATTTTCTGTATCCCCGGACGGCTGTCTGCCGCATGAACGACTGTTCCTGCGGCCAACACAAAAATGAGCACTCCCGGCAGACTCCATTTTGACTGTTTTCTCATATCTCAAGACTCCATTGATGTCATTACTTAACGGTTGTATTCAGGCAATGCATTCACAAGGTTGCGCTTGATCGGCATACCGTGGTCATCGATCAATCTGGCAGTGACAAACAACAGCAGATTGGCACGTTCAGTATTTTCCGCCTGCGACTGGAAAAATCTGCCGATGAGAGGAAGATCTCCGAGAAGCGGTATTTTATCCACGCGGATGAACGCATGGTTTTCGACCATACCGCCAAGCACCAGAGTTTCGCCGTCGCTGATATCGACATAGGTCTTGAGCGAGCGTTGACTGATGATCGGACGCCACACGGTGAAATTATAGTTGGCGGCTTCTGAAACCAGAGTCGGCGTCAGAATACCGTCAATAAGCTCATTTTTGTAATATCTGTTTTCGCCGTAGATTGTGATCTGGTAGTTATCCGGACCGACATAACTTGAAAGAGCAATATCAATGTCAAGATTGATGTCGCGGTTCTTACGGATAGTGGGAACCACCGAGAAGGAAATTCCCAGAGACTGACCGTCTTCGTTGAATTCAGGAACCGGCGGGGAAATACGGGTCACCGGACCGCTGTCGCCACTGGTGGTGACTTCAACTTCAAGCTCTTCCCAGCTTTCGGGGAAGTAATAAGTAGTCATCATCTTGACCATCGCACGCTGGCGATCCTGCGTCACCAGTTTGGGGGCCGAGAGAGTTTCAGTACGGTCACTGCGGGAGAGAGCATTGATCGTCAGACTGATATTAAGCGGAATATCCGAACCGAAAGGATTTCTTGATCCGAAAAGTGACGGAAAAATATTCCAGTTATTGACGATCGCACTGGTCGTATCATTTTTAGTCGTTCCGCCGCGGATGGTACTGAAACCGCCACCGGGCTGGGTGTTTACACCGGGACCGAGCATCCAGCCGGAACTGCCGCTCTTGAGATTACCGTTCACAGTATCCATGTTATTGCTGCCGAGCGCTCCGAGGGTCCAGTCAAATCCGAGATCCTGATAATCGACCTCTGAAATTTCGATGGCTTTCACCTCGATCATGACCAGGGGTTTGGCAGCCGCAGCGATCTGGTCGATACGTTCATCAAGTTTGAAAATACCGTCACGGGTATTGGTCGCCATGATCTTTTTGGTTCTGGAGCTGTAATAAATGGAACTTCCGGGAGGGAACGCAACCCCGCGCTCGGAAAAGTAGGTTTTGAGATCAGCAGGGGAAATATCGACAGCTCTGCGGCCAACCATACCTTTGGTAAGTTCAAATTCTTCAGAACTTGAAGCATTTTCACCCACTTCGGGAACTACGATCGGAATATCGCCACCGCCGCCGCCTTCGCCGCCTTCGCCGCCGGAACTGCTCTGTGAAGTACCTTCAGTCATTCCCATACTCTCAGCGGCACTTCCCGGTTCCTTGCCGGTCACGACCTGCATGAAATTGCGGGGAGCATCCCATTCGTGGGTTATCATCTCATTTGCCTGGGGGGCAAAGTTGATGCTGGTAAATCCGTTGCGGGTGCTTACTTCGTATTTGAGTCCGGTAACCAGACTCAGACACTCCAGAACGGACGCAAGAGAAACATTGTCAAGAGACAGGGTGACGCGGATCTTCTCGACCAGATCAGGCGTGAGCATGTGACCGACAGTAACACCTTTGTAACGCTCATCTTTTTCCGGATCGCCCTCTTTACTGCGGTCCTGGATGTAGGTAAGCACTGCGGCAAGATCGGCGTCATCAAAATGAAATCCGGCAAAACGGATGTTCTTGAGTTTTTCACTTTCAGCACCGACACTGCGTTTGACCGCACCGGGGATCGCATCGGGCGGAACCAGATTGAATGTAGGTTCGCTCCACTGCCAGGCGGCAAATGCAGTCATTGCTGCAACATCGGTTTTGCGGCGGTTGGCACCGGCAAGAAAGAGCCGGCGGTAAATTTCACCGGCGAGAGCGATCGCTTCAGAGTCATAGGGGTTTATCACAAAGGCACGTTCGATCACTTCACGGGCCTCGGTCAGTTTGCCGTTGCGGAAATACACACGTGCTTCAGAGAGCAGGCGTTTGAAATCACCGGTCTTTTTTTCCAATCCCGGAGCAGTGCGTGCCATGGAGGTATCGGTATTCTTGCGCTCGATACGCTTCATTCCCTGCGCATATTCCGTAAGTGCATTTGCCTCTTCACGGTACACCGGACTGGTTCCTGATGCCTGGACTGCAAGAGCAATACAGTCATCATAACGTTTATCAGCAGCTGCAAGACGTGCCTTGCGGAGCAGATCACCGCTCCAGTTTTTTCTGATCTCTGCGATCTGACGTTTCACAGAATCAGAACGGGAAGATGCAGCATGACTGCGGACGGCAGCAAGCTCCAGTTCAAGTTCAGCAAGCACCTCTTCGCAGATCGCCACCGCTTCCTTGAACTTTTGTTCTTTCTGCAGTTTTTCAGCTTTCGCCAGTTTGACATCCTGCGCTGCATAGACTTTCAGAATACGCTCCCGGTGCTTTGAAACCTGCTCCGGCTCGCGGTAAGGACGGACCGCCCTCATTTTTCTTATAGCACCTGCATTTTCACCGCAGGCAGAATGCATCAGCATCAGTAACGGCAGGATACCGGCAAAATATCCCGGCAAAAATCTTGTCTGCCTCATTGCAAACACCACCTTCCCCCTTGTTCAAAAATATATTTACGCTATATAATTTACTTACATTTTTATCATATATCAAGCTGTATGCACAAAAAACAGTATGATATTTTCAACATTTTTTCACCGTCTGCGTCTCTGTCCCCTGCCGGAATCTTCACGGGAATCGATCTGAACATCGTCGCCGGCACCTGCAATACGTTCGATAACCCGGCTGTCTTCAGGAATTCCGCTGTCCCGGGTGACGATCATCGGCTTGCCAAGTTCGTCTTTTGATGCATCCTGTTTGCCGGAGACTCTGGCACGCTCAAGCACCGCAGTCATCTTCTTTTCTTCGAAAGAACGCAGGATATAATCACTTATGCCGGTACTGTAATTGCCGACACGGAACCTCTCGCCGAGACGGACGACCTGCTCGGTCCGCTTGCCCTCCGGCATACCGACATCTTCAAATATCGGACGGCGGTCAGAGGAATATACCGGTTTGCCGATCTGCATTTCAAGTTTATCGGCAACATCGCCGTTCTTTTTGCGGGCAGCGGTAAGTTCTTCTTCAAGATAGATCTTTGAAAGATCCTGTGCGTTATCAGTCTGCTCTTTCAAAGTACCTCCGGCAACCAGAGTTTCTTTTTTTCTGCCGCCAGCGGAGTCACTCAAAATACGCTCGATACGCTTGATACGGTAACGGCGCTTTTCAATTTCCACAGTTCCGTTCAGCCGGGAAAGCATCGTGCGTTCAGTCTCCCTGCCGTTACGGTTGCGGACTTTGACGTTAAGCTGGATGTCCCACCGCTTCGGATCATCCTGCCGGTTGGTGTTGAGTGCACGGAAACTTATGGGAAGCACGACACGGCGGACCGCCACAAAACGCAGACGGTACCAGAGCGGCGGATGACTGCGGGCGATCTGGGGATCGGTGTTCTGTTCCATTTCAAAAATGTTGGCAAAACCGTCACCGTCAGCATCGTACAGGGCATCGTAAGGATTATTGGAATCAAGTTTATTGCTCTGTTCATAGGCGTTGGGCATTCCGTCACCGTCAGAGTCGTCAGCGGTAATAACGTTACGGCGGATCTTGGGACGCGCCGGAGGAGTCTTCAAAATACGTCCGCAATTCGGACAGGGCTTATCAGCAAAATACATTCTTGGCACCAGAGCACCGCAGCCGCTTTCGTTACCGGAATCATCTTTCCCGACAAAACAGACTGCCAGTCCGGGGAACTCGGTCATATCGCTGTAAAACAGCATCCTGCTTTCTGTATCCCGTACCTGGGCACGTTCCCATGCCAATTTGTTGGAAAGCCAGATCTGCTTGAGCTGAAACTGCGGACTTTTGGCATCCTGCACTTTGTAATCAGGAAGTCTGGAAGGTATACGCAGGTCACTGTCTTTTACTTCGCTGGTCTGTGAAGCGATACTCAAAACGTTTACCATGGCAATGATAAAGAACAGCAACATGCCGAGCAGTATCAGCTTCTCATAATGTTTGTTTAAAAAATCCACCGCAAGTTCCTCCGGATAAAATTAGTACAACCCGCCGAGTTCAACATAATCGACATCAAATATTGCGCGGTATTCATCCACTCCGGCAAGTTTGATGTCTCCGTAACCGCTGCGCTGATAGAAAGGAAGTCCGGCTTCACGTTTTTTGAACTCTTCAAGCCACTTCAGGCGAAGCTCTTTATCCTTATCAACAGTTGCAGTTTCCTGTTCTGCTTCAACGATCGCCCCGCGGCGGCGGCCGCGGCGTGCCGGAGCATTATTTTCAGTTTTACCCTCCTGATTTGCTGTCTGAAGCTCATCCGGCTTCAGAAGGCTTCTGGCAGCGGCGATCTCAACATCCGGCGCATAGAGAAACACACTGCGGATGATATACACCCGTTTGACAGCGGGATCAAATGCGAATGCGTGAGCAAGGGCACGTATCTTTGCCATGGATGCAGTAACTTCAAAGGTGTAATGGGAAATCTGATAATTGCCCTGCTGGACGAATGTTCCGTCATAAGCACCGTTTTCCGGTTTTATTCCGCGGATACGGAAGTAGTTCAGACTCTTGACATCCACAGTGCTGATCCTTTTGCATATATCACCGATGATATCCCAATGGTGCGCAATGACGGGAATATTTTCGATACCGAATTTATTTCCGCCGCCGTCTTCAGACGGAGTCTGCGTTCCGTTCTTTGAAACATTGAGCATTTCCGGTTTTTCAAGGAAATTAAAGCCGAGAGTATCCGCCTCCGGACGCATCTTTGCGCCGAGCAGCTGATGTACCTTCTCTACATATTTGCGGGAGTAGATCTGAAGATTGCTGAAGTTGTTCTTCATTTTCCTCGGAATACCGATGGTGAAAAAGGCAAACTCCTCAGCATAGGTATCCATATCAGGCTCCTGGGTGAGCGGAGTGACCAGTTTCACAAATTCCTGCAGAGCTTTATCCCAGGTTTTACGGTATTTACGGCGCATCTCATCAAGCGCGATCCCCTGTCTTGCCAGATTGTCATCTTTGCCGACCGAATTCTGATATTCTTCAATAAACTTCTTGCGCGCCTCTTCGATGCTTTCGCCTTTTTTAACATCCATGAGCACTTCAATAAAACGGTCCGCAGCAACCTGGTACGGACGTCCGAAATTGACACTGAGGTTACGGTTGAGCGTTGAATAAAGTTCGATATCCTGACGTATCAGCGGTTTGTTTCCCTCGACCGGCGCCGGTGTATTGTTGATAAGCGATGTAATACGTTTACGCAAATTATCAGTCTCTTCGATACAGTTGCTCATCTGAACATAAACTATTGCGGAATAAACCAGCAACGCAAGAATGACCACTGATGAGATGCTCATCACAATGATCAGCAGCAAATTTTGTTTCACAAAACGATTCACAGTTCCCGCTCCGTTATTTTTTTATCGGTTGTTTCAGAGTGATAAACATATCAAAACCGGTGAGGTTCATCTCATTCGGCTTGAGACGTTCAACGATTTCAGCAGATTCAAAGATCTGGGACTGGGCGATTTTATCCATAAACTCTTTTTCCTGCAGAGTCCGGTCGTTGTAAATAAGCGTGCATCCCTTGATGCGCAGCCGCTTGATCTCCTGCAAATTGGCAACTTCATCAAAACGTTTTCTGGCACCGTCGGTATTTCCGGAATCAACTGAACCTCTCTGCTCCGGATTTGGTTGTTCCTGCTGGGGTTCTCCGACTCCCTCAAAGCTCATCAGCCACATGGTATCAGGCATGAGGCGGCGGAGTTCCGCGATAACAGCGGTCCACTGATTGCGCTCGTTGAAAAATTGGAGACTTGACTCAAACGCACCTTTTTCACTGTTGAGCTGCCCCATGAGATTGGAAATTTCTTTCTGTTTTATATCAGTTTTACTGACCTCCTGCTTCACGCGTGCAACACGTTTCTGGTTGAATTCAAGCATCATGCTTACACCGATGGCAAAGATCGCAAGACACAGCACCAGTGTTCCGGCAGAGGCGTAAAAGTAAGGTTTGCGCCGGTTTAATTCACGCTGCTTGCAGATCGAACGCGGGAGCAATACTATCTCAAGCGGACATCTGACGACATGACGGATGCTCAAACCGATCAATTCCTGGAACATCGGTGCGACCGCCTGAAGTCCGGCACGGTCGACTTCCGGACCGATATTGATAGACGGGAATGAGTTCAGGTATTCGACAGGCACCCGCAGTTTTTCCTGGAAGAAGTCCGGCACATACATCATAGTGGAACCACCGCCGGCAAGCAGCATGCGGGTCGGCTGATTGCCGCCGTGCTGACGGCACCAGACGCTGATCGAACGGCCAATCTCACCGTGCAGACGGGTCATAACATTGCGGGCGATCTTGGAGATCGTCGCCGCCAGTTCAGACTCGGGTTCTTCGTAAGCTCCGCCGAGGGCGACAAATCCGTGACGCTGTTTCAAAGCCTCGGCTTCCTCCTGCTTGATACCGAATTCCTTGGCTATCTGAAGAGTGATCGAGTGTCCGGCAATGGGAATACTGCGGATAAAGATACGGTTATGGTCACTGATTATCAAACTTGATGATTTGCTGCCGATATTAAGAAGCGCGACACACTCATCATCTTTGACGTTCGCGGTTTTTGCAGCATTGAAAAGCGGTATCGGAGCAATATTTACCGACAGTACCTCTTTTCCGGAATCAGTGATAACATCGGTAAACTCGGTGATATTTTCGGTTTTTACAGCGACAAAAAGCGCTTCATATTCCTCGTGCTGTTCAGTAACTTCGAGTGAAGAGCCGTCTTCCTGGGTCTCTTCGCGTTTTTCCTCCCATTCATGGCGCATGAGCTGATAGCTCCACTCCACTTCATCCATGGAATACGGAACGTTCTGTCTTGCTTCAAACTCCACGATCCTGCCGACCGCTTTCTTTGAACCGATGATCGGCGGCAGCTTGCTCAAACGCAGGAAGGAAGATTGGGCAGGTATGGAAAGACGAACCTGTTTTGCAGTGAAATTATGTTCTGCAATCATCTCATGGTAGATCTGGAAAAATCCGGGAGTCTCCGGAGTTTCAGTCATATCCAGTTTGCGGAATGCAAATTTATCGAGCGTGATCGCGCCATCAGCGGAAAAACTGAATTCCGCCATTTTTATACTGTTACCGCCGACGTCTATCGCCAGCAACCGGTTGTCTTTTGCCATTCTTCAGATTTCCTGTCTTTGTTTCACAGTGTTTTTTCCGCTGCAGTATCTTTTATGTAATCGAACGTTGACGGAAGATGCCACGCCCACGGAGATTTGCTGCGCGGGAGCAATGCTCCGCGGACAACAGTCGCCGCCGGACTCTTTTTCAACGTTTGAAAGAACTTATACATACCGGAAATATCTCCGGAATTACGGCTGCAGCTTCTTCCCAGCACGGCACCGTTACTGTCAGCAAACTCGACAAATACGATAAAATCTGTCACTCCCAGCTGCAGTTCTTTGCGTCCGGTAGTTACAGAAGCCGCATAACGTTCTATGAGCTGAGGCGGAACAAACATCATTGCATTATGTCTTCTGCCGTCAAGTTTTATGCTCCAGAAACAGGTGTTGCCCTCAAAAAGTCCGTAAACGACATTCGAACGGCGGGCATTCGCCGCAGGAAATGCGACCGACACCCGCATGGTAACATCATCGATCCATCTGCCGGGCACTGCGACAACTGATTTGACATTGCCGGTTTTCATCGCCGCCCCGGCAACTCTTGAATCCACAGCACCGGGCATGAAAGAAACCTGGACCGCAAGCCAGCGGTTGTTTACCAGACTGACACCGCCACCTGAATACATGCCGCTGCCTGCGGTCGAACGCAGAACAGCAGGTGACGCTTCAAGCGACGTCCGGATCTTTATTGAACCGAATTGCACAACATTCGCCCCCTCCAGCAAAGAGCAGAGAAAGATCATCAGCAATACAGCGTTTCTGGCGGCAGCGGTCATCAATACAACTCCGTTTATTTTTTATCAGCCGCTTTTGCAGCAGAAGCTTTGTTTTCGGCTTTTTTTGCAGGAGCCGCCTTTTTCGCTGCATCCTTTGCCGCAGCTTTGGTTTCAGCTTTTGCAGCTGCTTTCACAGGAGCCTTGTTTTCAACTGCTTTTACAGCAGTTTTTTCAGCGGAAAGTTCACGGGCGACGCCGGAATCAGCACTTTCCATACGGTATCCATGACCGATCAGGACAGCCAGTACCAGAGCAAGCACCATGAAAACAGCGGTAAGCCATACCGTCGCCTTGGTGAGATGACTTCCGGCTTTGCCGCCGAACACAGACTCACCGATACCCCCGAATGCGGCACCCATGCCGCCGGACTTCGACGGCTGGATGAGGATCAAACCGATAAGCAGCAGAGAAACCACCACCACCAGAGCATACAGAAACACGATCAGGACTGACATTTTGATCTCCTGTTAATGTTTGTTTTACAAGCTCAAAGAGCGAGTGCCTCGCGGATGAGAGCGAGGAAATCTTCAGCCTTGAGAGCTGCACCGCCGATAAGACCGCCGTCGATATCCGGCTGAGCGACCAGTTCACGGGCATTGGCGGGCTTCATGCTGCCGCCGTACTGGATACGCATGGCATCAGCGGCATCGCCGAAAAGGGCGCGCAGTTCGCCGCGGATGAATGCGTGAGCGGCCTGAGCCATTTCCGGAGTGGCAGTTTTGCCGGTTCCGATCGCCCAGACGGGCTCGTAAGCGACGACGATCTTTTCAGCATCTTCGGCATTGATACCGGCAAATCCGACGCGGACCTGCCGGGCGAGAACGTCCTCGGTACGTCCGCTTTCGCGTTCTTCGAGCAGTTCACCGATGCAGACGATCGGGATCAGACCGGCAGCCAGAGCAGCTTTCAGACGGCTGTTGACGGTCTCGTCGGTTTCGCCGAAATACTGACGGCGTTCACTGTGACCGATGATGACATATTTGACACCGGAAGTCTTGAGCATATCAGCGGAGATTTCACCGGTAAATGCACCATTGGCAGCCCAATGGATATTCTGGGCACCGACACCGATTGCACTGCCTTCAGCAGCTTCGACCACGCTGCCGATAGTGGTGAACGGGGGGCAGACGACGATCTCGGCATTTTCAAGACCGGCAACACCCTTTTTCAGAGCTTCGACCAGTTCGCGACCCTCGGCTGCGGTCTTGTTCATCTTCCAGTTTCCGGCGATAATTACTTTGCGGCTCATTTTTTCTTCCCTTTTCTTTTATTTTATATAAATAATGTATATTATGAACACCTGCACAAATGTCTGTAAAGACAAATGTCCGCCTACAAGATAGCATGCAAATGACTATTTTGCAAGTCACATATGAAATTATCTGTAAAAACTCTGTGATTTTTCAGTTTTTCCGAGATAATGTCCGAAATTTTGTGAAAAATTTATATTTTATCCTTATTCAGATATGTTTTTTTCAATTAAAATATATCACACAGCATGTTTTTTTCAAGCTCAAGAAACGGTTCTGTCGGCGATCGGTGGATGCAGCGTGGAGCAAGGTCGAGTTTTGCGCCGAGTACGGTGCGGGAGTGTACCTTTGTACACGACCAAACCGGCACAGGCGCAAGGCTCGAGATTGCCCGCGATGC
>JAZSGR010000092.1:0-2014 GCA_045532825.1 Victivallaceae bacterium
ACGCTGCATCCACCGATCGCAGACAGAACCGTTTCTTGAGCTTGAAAAAAACATGCTGTGTGATATATTTTAATTGAGAAAAACATATCTGAATAAGGATAAAATATAAATTTTTCACAAAATTTCGGACATTATCAAAAAAAAAGACTTTACACTGTATTTTATCTGCGTAACAAACAGAGGATTCATGAATGAAAGAAGTCCAGCTTTCCGGAATACGTATATCAGCGGGCGTACCTGCTGCCGGATTTGACAAAAAATTGCGTGATAAAGTTGCGGGTAAGCTGTCACTGCCGGTGAAAGAACTCGGCAGAGTGCGTCTTGCCGGCAGAAGTACAGATTCCCGCGGCAGGGAACCGGTGCTGGTCTGCAAAGTGATCGCAGAGGTACCGGATGAGTGTCCATTGCCGGAATATGAGCGCAAAGCGGAATATATTCCGGAATTTCCGGAAAACTCCACCTTGAAAAATCCGGTGGTAGTGGGTACCGGTCCTGCCGGTATATTCTGTGCGTTGGGGCTTGCCATGGCTGGCTGCGAACCGCTGATAATCGACCGGGGACCGGATGTTGAACAGCGGTGCCGGGGAGTGGAGTCTTTTCTGAAAACCCGTGAACTGGATGAAAACTGCAATCTGCTCATCGGCGAAGGCGGTGCCGGAACTTTTTCAGACGGTAAACTTTATACCGGAACCCACGATAAAACGGCAGGATTTGTCCTGCGTACCCTGGCTGAAGCCGGTGCGCCGGAAGAGATCCTTTACCTTGCCCGTCCGCATATCGGCACGGACTATCTGAAGATCGCTGCCGCCGGACTGCGGAAAAAGATCATTGCGCTCGGCGGTAAATTTTTATTCAACACCCATGTGACGGGTATAGTGCAGCACAACGGCAGCTGTACCGGAGTCATCTGTGCAGACGGAAGCAAAATAGAGGCTCCGGCAGTGGTGATCGCCTGCGGACTTGGCGGCAGAGAACTGGTCAAAGATCTGATAAAGCAGGTGGATTTTGAATTGAAACCATTTCAGCTTGGCTGCAGAATAGAGCATCCGCAGGAATTCATCGACCGCCGCCAGTATCACGGCAAACGTCCGGATCTGCTTGGCGCGGCGGAGTATCATCTGGTATCCCGTCCGGCGGGCAGTATACTTCCGGTAAGCAGTTTCTGTATGTGTCCCGGGGGAACGATCGTGAATGCCACGGCGTGGAAAAAACGTTGTGCGACCAATGGAATGAGTGATTTTGCGCGTGACGGAAAATTTGCCAATGCCTGTCTTATTTCGACATTGAAGCCGGAGTTTTGCGGAAAGGTGGAAAAAGCATTCGACCTTATTGAAAAGACAGAAAGCATGCTGTTCACCATTGGCGGAAGTGACTATACCATGCCGGCACAGGATGCGGCATCATTTTTAAGAAATGAAAAAACGCTTTCGGGCGGCGGGACCTGCCACACCGGGATGACAGCGGGCAATGTGCGCAAGCTGCTGCCGGAGCCGACTCAAAATGCGCTCTGTGCGGCATTGAAATTTTTCGACCGCCAGCTGCCGGGATTTATAAAGTACGGAAAGATAGTCGGAGCAGAGCCGTGTGTTTCTTCGCCGGTGCGTTTTCTGCGCAGAGAAGACGGCATGTCATCGTTGAGCGGACTTTATCTTTCAGGAGAAGGAGCCGGAGCTGCCGGGGGGATAGTTTCGGCGGCGTGCGACGGCGTGCGCACCGCTCTTGCATGCCTGAAAAACAAAAAATAAAAAATGGGACAATAACAACTAGTAATAACCTGTAACTGAAGTGTAACATTTTTTGATTTTTCTTTGATGTTATGGATACAGATATAACTGTCTCGCTGATGCTTAAAGAGTTACGCAAACTGCCTTTGGGTTCAATCACTTCGACCGGGAAACTTGCGGTAAAAACTCCGGGCGTATTTACCGACCGTGATTTCAGGATAATCGACAAAAAATTCCGCAAGGCGGCATGGAAAGACGGGTTTTATCTTGATGATCTTATCTATTGGCAG
>JAZSGR010000057.1:0-16105 GCA_045532825.1 Victivallaceae bacterium
TCCACGCTGCATCCACCGATCGCAGACAGAACCGTTTCTTGAGCTTGAAAAAAACATGCTGTGTGATATATTTTAATTGAGAAAAACATATCTGAATAAGGATAAAATATAAATTTTTTACAAAATTTCGGACATTATCAACATTTTGCCGTCCGCGGATTTTTATTGATCTGCCGGGCGGCATTGTCTTAAAATATCAAAAGGTGTACTGTTTTCTCAAAACGTTTTTTCGTATCTTGCATTCTTTTTTTCAGCAGGCTATATTATTGCATCAGACGTCAGAGGAATTTTCCAGATGCTGCAAGAATATGTGGAAACATGAAAGGAGCCGTTTTGCATGATCTGCGGTTTTTTTGAAAAATTGTACGCGCTTCCGTTTTTTTCAACAATATCCTTTGGTATAATTGCCATGGTGATACACGGTTCGAGCTGGAGCCTTGTCGGACTGGTGATGGGTGATTCTCCGAAAAAAGGAGTAGATCCTTCTCTGGTCCAGCTGCTCGGGGCGTGCATTTCCACCGCTGCCGGAATATTTATATTGTTGGGTACCGGGGATTTTTCAAGGGCATCAGGCTTGGTGACTGCGGCGGTCATTGCCGACTATTTTATTGTCGGCGCCATGAATTTTATTCTCATGGAACTCATGTCATACGCGATGCAGCGCGGTCCCAACGGCATTGTATGGGCGGTGATCCAGTCTGCGATGATTTTTCCATTTACCTTCGGCGTGCTGTTTTTTGATATACAGATGAATATTTTCCGTACTGCCGGAATTTTTCTTCTGCTCGGAGCATTGGCATGTTTCGGGTTATCCAAAGATAATTCAACAGATAAATGCAAGCGCGGTTCCTGGCGTATACCGGCATTTGCCGGATTGCTGTTTGCAGGTATTCAGCAATGTCTGGCTACGCTGCCGTCTTATTATACTGAAGCCCGCGAAGTTTCAAGTATAACACGTACTCTTGCCAGCGGAGCCGGTGTTTTAACAGCATCAGCAATTTATGTTATTATCCGGATACGTATGCATCAGATGAGCGGCGTATATAATGTACTGAAAAACAGGATATTGTGGAAATATATAGCTGTTCTGCAGGGCTTCGGACTGATTTTTGCCTACGCGTTTTTCTATCCCGGTCTGGATACAATGGCAGCCAACGGACTTGGCGGCATGTGTTATCCGATTCTTGTCGGATCATGTATTCTCTCCTTTACTCTGGTAAGTTTGTTCTGGCTTAAAGAAAAAATGCATCCGGTACAGTTGGGAGCCATGATCTGCTGTATTGCCGGACTTGTATTGATTTGTATGAAGTAAAATCCACTATATGAAAGGAAAATGCTATGTTGAGTTCCACTATGCTTTTTTACGGTTTTACTCCGGATAGTGTTGATACGGTGATAGAAAGAGCTGTGAAAACCGGCTTGGACCGCCTTTACGTCGGTTCTGCCGAGCAGATTTGGGAGAGCGATGATATTGAAGCGAAATTACAGTGGTTCAGTACGGTGATCTCCCGTATACGTGAGGCAGGTATTGAACCTGCGATCTGGTGCGGTGGACTTGGTTACGGTCCGCCGCGCTCTGAACGTTTTCTCAAAATGTTCCCCGATTTTTTGAATATCGAAGGATTCAACGGCAATAAAAACTATGCTGTATGTGTACTGGATAAAAAATTCCGGGAAGCATATTGTTCATGGGTAGCGGCATATGCGAAGAGCGGAGCTGCGCTGCTTATGATCGATGATGATTTTGTGCTTTCCGCCCGCAATGTGTTAGGCTGCGCCTGCCGCGAACATCTGAAACTGCTCAGCGAGCGTGCCGGGTATGAGGTGACACATGAGGATCTCCGCAAAGCATTTTCAGGAAAACCCAATAAGCTGCGATCCCTGTTTCTTGAAGTGCAGGGTGAGACCGTGATGGATTTCTGCCGGGAGATCAGGGCGGCGGCAGACAGTGTGTCTCCTGATTTCCGTATAGGTTTCTGTGCAAGTTATACCCATTTTGATATAGAGGGTGTGGATATAAAGGAAATGCTTTCGGTGCTTGCCGGGAGATCCAGACCGCTGCTGCGGCTTTCCGGAGCGACCTACTGGTATGTGCGTGCATCACGGCTTTACCCCGGTAAACAGACGATAGGGGCGATCATGGAGACGGTCCGTTCCCAGAGAGCTTATTTTGACGGATTTGATGTTGAACTGCTGGATGAGAACGATCCCTGTCCGCGCGAACACCGCGTCGTTCCGGCTTCACTGGTACAGCTTTATGACCGTATTTCCATTGCCGACGGCGTTGAAACACGTTTCAAATATATGTTCCAGTACAGTTACTGCTCATCTCTGACATCCGCCGGGGATTTTTACCAGCGGGCACATTTGCGTGACATGGCGTTTGACAGCGATCTTGCAGAGATGTTCCGCGGCGGTGATGCGGTCGGTTGGCGTGTCAAACAGGAGCAGCAGGTCATGCGCAATGCTGTCCTTCCGGAGGAATATGCCGGGGATGGCGAATTGATGTCCTGGGGTACTCAGAGCAGGGCAGGGGCATTTCTTACCGGCAACACCCAGAGTACAACTTATACCGGTACCGGCGGTCCTGTCGCGGCTTTCTGGGAAAATGCCCGTTATCTGACGGCTGATGATCTTAATTGCGGTGTGCTGATAGATATTACTGCTGCGCAGATACTTATGGAAAAAGGTGTCGATGTCGGATTGCGCAAGGCTGAACCGGCAGACTGCATTTCCGGAGAAGTTTTTCACGATTGCGGAATGTCTTTCCGTAATCTCTGGGAAGAGAGGGGTAAATTTTTTAAAGTGACTCTTGATCCCCGTGCAGAGGTTTTAAGTTCATTCCGTTCCGGCGATGATGAATTTCCTGCGTGTTATTTCTACACCAATGCCGCAGGGCAGCGTTTTGCGGTTTACACTTTCGATAGTAACTCACTGCATTATACTCCGACACATTTGCTTGGAGCAATACATTCTCCCAGGCGCAGACAGCAGCTTGACCTTTTGTATCAGCGTTTGTGCGGAAAACATGCTCCGGTGACCGCATGTAATGATATCTCGCACGAGTTTTATATGCTTGCCAAACGCAATGCAAAAGGTAATCTGGCGATTCTTTTCTGCAATATTTATGCGGATACGGCGGATTTGCTTGATTTCAAACTCGCTGTACCCGGTGAAATCATAAAGACATTGCATGGAGAAGCAAATATCACAGGTGACATGCTTCATGTTGCAGATATTCCACCATATGGCTGGTGTGCAGTTGAAATCAGGGATATCTGATACCCGGCATATACTGTATGATTATCCCCAACAGGCTGCCTGTGCAGCATGAGATCTGTTATACCTTACCGGTAACGCAGCGCAAGGTATGTATAGCCGGTCATGACTGACAGGTTCGTGGGGGCGGCGGCCGGTTGCCGGCAGCACCATAACGCCGCCTTGCCCTGCGGGGGGCGGCGGAAAAGCTGTCATACCTTGCCGGTATTGCAGTACGCCGCGCTTTTTTTGCCGTCAGGGTACTGACTGCGCGCATTTTCACCCACACGGCTAATTTCGGCGGCGCAGAGATCTCATAAATCTCATAGTTCCCATTATTCCCATAACTCTCATCAAACCGCCGCCCCGACTCTGCCGGTCACACCACAGCGGGTATACCGCATGTGAGGCGTGACGTGCTGTTGAAAAAATCCGGGCTGACACACTTGCATTTTTATGATGATGAAGTATCTTATACAGAGTTCCGTCAGGGACACACCATGCCGGGATTTTTTGCATGTTTTTTCAAAGTTATCAACTTTTTTTCCATAGGGATCCAGCTATGTCAAGAAACAACATTTATCTTCATGCCTTGCACAAGGCAAATTTATTTTACTGCGACAGTTCAAAGATCGTCGGCAACTGCACCGTGACCGACAGCGCCGGAGTGGTGATATCTCCCGCTCTGCTGTGCCGGAAAAAACTTGCCAACGGTATCATCCGTCACACATTTGATGCAGAGGGTCTGCGTTACTGGTCCCCGGAAGATCCGGTGCTCTACACCTTCAACGCCGACGGCTTTGAACCGGAGGTCTTCGGACTTACTGAACTTGAGACCATCGGCAATACCTCCGTTACTCTCAACGGCAGACCTTTCTTCTTCCGCGGATATATCCGGGGCATCGCCGCTCACGATCACCCCAATCTTTCCGGCAAAAGCGATTACGAAAGCTACTGTTATCACATCCGGCAGGCGAAAAAATACGGTTTTAACATTGTCCGTTTCCACAGCACCATCCCCTCTGAAGACTTCGTCCGTGCCGCCGATGAACTCGGACTCTTCATCCACATGGAGATCGGTTTCGCTTACGAATACGACAGCGAAGGCAAAAAGAAAAATCTCGCCCTCGACAACGCCAACTGGCGGGAAACCATCATGCGTTACCGCAATCATCCGTCAGTGGCGATCTTCTGCATCGGCAACGAAATGCACAACTCCGGACATCAGCCGCTGGTGAAAAAACTCTACGAAGAAGGCAAAGCCCTCGCCCCGGATAAACTCATCCTTGACAACTCCGGCTGGGGCGAATTCGACCGTTCCAGTGCCGATATACTTTCACAGCATATCGCCTATTATTTCCCCTGCAAAACTCACCGTGACATGTTCAACTCCGATGCCTGCTGGCACCTGAACGGTTCGGCAAAGGATACCCCGATGCAGGAGGAAAATGCAGACGTAAGTATCCGCCGTTACGCCAATCCGGCAAAACCGGTACTGGCGCATGAGGCGATACACTATATCGAGATACCCGATTACGATAAGCTCAATAAGAAGTTCGATGCCTTCGCTGAAAAAATGGGCTCTCAATATCTTGAAGCCAACGGCATCAAAAAGCCGCGTTATATGGAAGGATTTGCAGAACTGGTCAAACTCAAAGGCATCGCAGACCGGCTCCCCGAATACCGCGCCGCTTCGGAGCATTTCAAGAAATTCGGCATCAAGACCTATATCGAACGTCTGCGTCTCTCAAAGCTCGCCGGTTTTGAGATGCTGCAGTTTGCCGACTGTTTCAAGTACGAAAACAAAAACGGTATCGTCGACTGTTTCGATGATGACAAATACATCGACGCCAACTGGATGAGGGAATTCAACTCCGACACCGTACTTCTCACCGATCTGCCGGAAGAGTGTTTCTTTGATGATGCAAAGATCAGCTTGCCCATATATATTTCAAATTATTCCGGAGTTGAAAACACCTTCGGCAGTTTGAAAGTAAGTGTCAGAAGTGCTTCGGGCAAAACCGTACTCTACGACCGTGATAATATCTTTGCAGTTTCCGGAGTTCAGAAACTTGCCGATATCGGATTTACCCTTCCACGGATCACCCGGGCAGAGGAATACACGGTGACCGCAGAATTCACCGCTCCCGGTATCAGCTGCAGCAACAGCTGGAAGATCTGGCGGTATCCGGCAGACAGTAAAATCGCTGAAAAGTTCGATCTCAAACTCGAAAACCGGGATTTTGCCAACTGGATCTCCCGCCGCACCGCTCCCGGTGCCGCAGAAAGCGGTACGGTCATTTATGACCGCCTGTGTGACGGACTTTTCACCGATCTTGAAGAGGGAAAGACGGCAATTCTGTTCTACCACCGCGACAACCCCGGACAGAAACTCTACTGGCCCGGAGCTCTTGAACGCTTCAAACCCTGCATCTGGGACCGCGGCAGCAATCTGGGCGGCATCATCCGCAGTGAGATCCTGCAGCGTGCCATCGGCTGCGGAAAGTACTTTGATGCGCCGATGTACGACCTGATCGAAGCAGGATATAAACTTGATCTTGATCACTTCCCCGGAAAAATGACCGAGCTTATCTCCGGCGTGGATAAACCCGTCCGCGACCGCATGAAAGGACTCATACAGAAAGTCAAAGACTATCTGCCCGACGACACTTTGAGGAACTTCTGTCACTGCGGTGTCATCAATGCCGGCAAAGGCAAACTCATCGTCTGCACCTTCAACACCGCATCGGCGGAAAAACCGTCAGCGGCCAACTTCTTTGTTTCCCTGCTCAACAATGCCGGAACATTTGAAGCTGAAAGCTCCATCGGAACAGCAGAACTCAAGGCGTATCTTGCCGGTGCGCCGATGGTGACCGAAGACGTGATGAACCACTTCTGGGAACTTGATAACAAACCGGTGGAGGACACCCTCTTCTGGGAGGAGACCGGGATCGATCTGAGCAAACTCAAGTAACTGCAGCTTTCTTTCTTTACAATCCGTTAACAAATGCGGAAATAACCGTTCAGGGCAATTGCAATCTGCCTTTTCAGGGTATATATTATAAATAATATATATCATGGGGACTTTTTGTCTCTTTGCGGAATTGAAATTTTATAAACTTTTTTTGAAAGAACAGTATAGATTATGAGTGACAACGTAAACGATCCCGAAGTGAACAACCCTGCTCAGCCGAGCGAATACAGCGCAAGCAAGATCACCGTCCTCGAAGGACTTGAGGCGGTGAGAATCCGCCCCTCCATGTACATCGGCGATACCGGTCAGCGCGGACTGCATCACCTGGTGTACGAAGTGGTCGACAACTCTATCGACGAAGCCCTTGCCGGTTACGCAAGCACCATCACCGTGACCATCCACCACGACAACTCCATTTCCGTCGAGGATGACGGCCGCGGTATCCCGGTGGATATGCACGAAAAAGAAAAGAAGCCCGCAGTCGAAGTGGTTCTGACTATTCTTCACGCCGGCGGTAAATTCGACCACAACTCCTACAAAGTCTCCGGCGGTCTGCACGGCGTGGGTGTATCCTGCGTAAACGCACTCTCCGACTGGCTGACTGCTGAAGTTTTCCGCGACGGCAAGGCTTACCGCATCGGCTTTGAACGCGGCAAGACCACCCAGCCGCTCCAGACTCTCGGCAGTACCTCCAAACGCGGTACCAGAGTCTCGTTCAAACCCGACGGCACCATTTTCCCTGACACCATCTACGTCTGGGATATCCTCGCCAAACGTCTCCGCGAACTTGCGTTCCTCAACAGCGGCATCCGCATCACTCTGGTCGATGAACGTGAAAACCCTGAAGCCGGTTCCCCGCGCTCCGAAGAGTTTCATTACGCCGGAGGTATCCGCGAATTTGTCGCCATGCTCAATACCAACAAGAAGATAATCAATCCCGAAGTGATCTACTTCCACCGCGAAAAAGACGGTATCGATGTCGAAGTCGCCATGCAGTACAATGACGGCACTTCCGAAAACATCCACACCTACACCAACAACATCAATACCATCGAAGGCGGTACCCACCTCACCGGTTTCCAGGCGGCTCTCACCAGAACTGTCAACAACTACACCAAAACCATGCTCAAAAATGATATTCCGCTCACCGGAAACGACGTGCGTGAAGGTGTGGCGGCAGTCATCAGTGTGAAAGTGCCCGATCCGCAGTTTGAAGGTCAGACCAAGACCAAGCTGGGCAACTCCGAAGTCCGCGGTATCGTGGAGTCGGTCATCAACGACGAACTTGGAGCCTATCTTGAAGAAAATCCGATGATCGCCAAAGAGATCGGCAACAACGCCATGCTGGCGGCACGCGCCCGTGAAGCGGCGCGCAAAGCCAAGGAAACGGTCCGCCGCAAGGGCGCGCTGGACGGTATCGGACTGCCCGGTAAACTTGCCGACTGCTCCGACAGAGATCCCTCCCGCACCGAACTTTACATCGTTGAGGGAGACTCCGCAGGCGGTTCCGCCAAGTCCGGACGCGACAACCGCATCCAGGCGATCCTGCCGATCCGCGGTAAGCTGCTCAACGTCGAAAAGGTGCGTCTGGACCGTATCCTGGACAACAAGGAGATCCAGTCCCTGATCTACGCTGTCGGCTGCGGATACGGCGATGAATTCGATATCACCAAAGCCCGTTATCACCGCGTGGTAATCATGACCGATGCCGACGTCGACGGCTCCCATATCAGAACTCTGCTGCTGACCTTCTTCTTCCGTCAGATGAAACCGCTCATCGAAGCAGGTTACGTATACATCGCCAAACCTCCGCTTTTCAAAGTGAGCAAAGGCAAGAAGTTCAGCCGCTATATCGATACCGAAGATCAGCTCAACCGCCTGCTCATCGAACTGGGTATGGAAGATCTGAGAGCCACCACCTCCGACGGCAGAGAGCTGGCTCTGGATGAAGTCAAACAGCTTATCGCCCTTTACAACCGCGCGGCGGCAGTCGCCTCCGGCTTGAGAAGAGAGGGCGTCGATGTCGAAAGCTATTTCGATGCAGTAAAAGAAGACGGCAGCTGTCCGGTGAGCTTCGTCACCATCCGTGAAGCGGACGGAACCACGGTAAGTTCGTTCTGCTACTCTGCAGAGGAACAGGCGGAGCTTACCTCCGCTGCCGAAGCGCGTCTGCGTCAGGTGCTTCCCGATCCGGAACAGGCAGCCAATGAAGCCGAAGCGCAGGAGCGCAGAGCTGAAGTCCGCCGCAGGATCGACACCGTTTCCATTTTTGAAGCAAATGAGTGCAGCAAACTGATCGCCGACGTGAAAGCCGCCGGACTTACCGCCTCGCAGATCTTCAAAGGAAACGAAACGCTCTACAATGTCTCGTTCTCTGAAAGCGAAAAGAGCACAAAGCAGCCGGTAAACAGTCTGGCTGAACTTTTCACCGCGATCCGCAAGAGCGGACAGAACGGCGGCGGTCTGCGTATCCAGCGTTACAAAGGTCTCGGTGAAATGAACGCCACCCAGCTCTGGGAGACCACCATGGATCCGGAAACCCGTTCCATGATAAAAGTCACCCTCGAAGATGCCATCCGTGCGGATCAGATTTTCAATCTGCTCATGGGCGACTCTGTCGATCCCCGCCGCGAGTACATCGAAAAGCACGCCGCCAACGTCAAAGATCTCGATATTTAATTTCACAGAGGAGTATTCATCATGGCAGAAAAAGAAATGCCCGTGCTCGATAAGGAAAAGAGCCTTCAGATAGCTATCAGCCAGATCGAAAAAGAATTCGGTAAAGGCGCGATCATGCGTCTCGGAGCCACCGCTGCCGGCATCGACGTGCCGGTAATAAGCACCGGCAGTCTGGCACTGGATCTTGCTCTCGGTATCGGCGGACTTCCCGCCGGACGTATCGTTGAGATCTTCGGACCTGAATCCAGCGGTAAAACCACTTTGTGTCTGCATGTCATCGCCAACTCACAGGCAAAAGGCGGCAAATGCGCGATCATCGACGCCGAACACGCCATCGATCCCGGATATGCCGCAAAGATCGGTGTCGATATCGACAATCTGCTGATCGCCCAGCCCGACTGCGGTGAAGATGCCCTTGAGATCGTCGATACCCTGGTACGCAGCAACGCCATCGACGTACTGGTGATCGACTCGGTCGCCGCACTGGTTCCCCGTGCCGAGATCGAAGGTCAGATGGGCGACTCCCACGTCGGACTCCAGGCGCGTCTGATGTCCCAGGCTCTGCGCAAGATCACCGGAGCCGCCAGCCGCAGCCGCACCTGCGTCATCTTCACCAACCAGATACGCGAAAAGATCGGCGTGATGTACGGCAATCCGGAGACCACTCCCGGAGGAAACGCTCTGAAATTCTACTCCTCGATCCGTATGGATATCCGCAAGACCTCGGTCATCAAATCCGGAGAGGATGTCCTCGGCAACCGCGCCAGAGTCAAAGTCATCAAAAACAAAATGGCGCCCCCGTTCAAAGTTGCAGAGTTTGACATCATGTACAACGAGGGTATTTCCAAAGTCGGTTCCATACTCGACGTCGCCACCAATCTCGGACTGCTGGAAAAACGCGGTTCATGGTTCAGCTTTGAGGGCGAACAGCTCGGTCAGGGCCGCGATCAGACCAAGGCTCTGCTGGCATCTTCACCCGAACTTCAGCAGAAACTTACCGACCGTATCCGGGAGGCCCTCGGCAAAAAACCGGAGACTGAAGAGCCGGAAGCTGACAAGTAATCAGCTTTTTCAGGAACACACAGCCTGATGCATAAAAACATCAGGCTGTCTGAAACGGAACAACAGATGAAACGTTTTTACGCAATACCCGGATCGATCGCAATCATTGTTGCGGCGTGCGGATTTTTTTCCCGTCCGTCCGGAACAGCCGGCAATGCCGGGAGCGAAGATCTCCTGCTGGGCAACCGGGCTTTTGCCTCGGGAGACTATACCGCTGCGGAACGGTATTACCGCAAAGCGGTGGTGCTGCTCAACAGTCCCCTGCGCGAACAGGGCATGCTGAAGCTCTGCCGCGTGCTGCTCAAACGCAATGATCCGGCGGGCGCATACAATCTGCTCAAAGAACTTGAGGAACGCAGTCCCGGCTTTTACACCGGAGTCGTTCCCGGCATGATCCAGGCGGCGGAAGGCAATCTTGATGAAGCGGCAAAGTCCTTCCGCAAGATCGCAAACTCCGGCGGCAGCGACCGCTTTGAAGCCTTGCATCATCTCGGAGCAGTATGCCTTGAAGCCAGACGGTATCCCGAAGCTCTTGAGGCATTCAGTGAACTGGAAAAATCTCCGGTTCCCGCAGAGAAAAAAAGCGGTCTGTACGGCAGAGTGCTCACTTTGATCCGTCAGGGACGCAATAAGGATGCCGCAGAGGTCATCAAAAAAGCTGACAAAGATATCACGATCAAAAAACTGTCACTGCTTAATCTGGTGTCATCCGGAGATCTTGATGCCTTCCGCACCGCATGGAAAAATGAGGACGCATTGAAAAAAGATCCGCGCCCCGATAATTTGCTCTACAACATCTGCCGCACCGCTGCCGATCTTGCCGCGTCAGGAAAAGATGAGGAGTTCGCTGCAGTCTGTCTGCAGGATGCCTTTGACTTTGCCTCCGGCGATGCTGAACGCAAAGATATAATGCATCAGCTTTTCAATATGCAGTCCAGACGCGACCCGTCTGCGGCAGTTGAGACAGTCAAGCGTTACCGCAAGGCTTTTCCGGATGCTCCGGATAAGGCTCTGCTCCAGATACAGGGCGGCAGACTGCTGGCAGCAAACGGCAGATACAAAGAGGCTTTCGAACTGTTTTCCGACGTGGTGAAAGATGAGGAAAACCTGCTTGATGAACGCCGTTCCGCAGCGGGTGATGCCGCTGCCGCAGCTGAAAAAGGCGGAATGTATCCGCAGGCGCAGAAAATGTATGAATATCTTGCCGCCCGTTCGATGACTCCGGCACAGAAGCAGCGTTCAGAACTGCGTCTCGGTGAATTTTTCATGCGCCGGAAAAATTACGCTTCCGCTGAAAAATATTTGAAAAACGTGATACTGCAGAACGGTGAATCGGCTGAAAACGCCCGTGCCAGACTGCTTCAGCTTCAGGTGGAGACCGGAAACCGTACCCTGGCAAAGGAAACTGCCGCTCTGCTGCTCGGAGCAGTCAACAAAAGATTTGCCGATTACGGCAGGTATCAGCTTGCCAGACTTACTGAACAGGAAGGCGATCTGGCAGATGCCAGAAAACTCTATCAGGAGTTTTTACGCAGTGCTCCTCAAAGCCGTCATGCTTCTGCAGTAAGTTTTGCCATAGCCGTGCTTTCAGAGAAACTGGGAAATATGCGTGAGGCATCCGCAGAATATCTGGATTTTGCCACACGTTATCCGCAGGATGCCAACGCCGCTGCCGCTTTGTTTTTCGCTCTCCGTGCCGACTGCATGAACGGTGGAGACGTCACTGCGGTCAAATGTCTGGAACTGCTGAAGAAAAATCATCAGTCCTCGCCCGAATACGGCGTTGCCGGACTTCAGCTCGCCGGATTTTACTTTGAATCAGGCTCTCCTGAAAAAGCTCTGGCACTGCTGAAACAGCCGGATGACGCTTCACCCCATGCTCCTTCAGTGCTGCTGCTGCGTGCAAGGATCAGATTTGCCGGCAGCCGCCCGGCAGAGGCTCTGCAGGATGTCAACGCACTGCTGGAAAAATATCCCACATGCCGTGAAGCTGCGGAAGCCAACCTGCTCGGCGGCAACATCCTTGCCGATCTCGGAGAAAGAAAATCGGCTCTCGAATATTTCCTCCGTGCGGAAAAACTGCAGCCCGGCGGACTTTTCGGTGAGATCGTCTCCGGACGTATCGCTGACTGCTCCCGCGAACTTTATTCCGGCAGCGATTTCGACAGCAAACTTCTGGATGATGCCGTAAAGCGTTACCTGCACCTTGCGGAAAATTCAGCCAATCCGGCGATCCGTCTCCAGAGCATGTACAAGGCAGGAGCCTGTTACGGTCTTGCCGGAAAAAATGACCGGGCAGCCGAACTTTATGAAAAGACCCTTTATTACGCTTCGCTGCTCAAATCAGGCGGCGTGGAACCTGATCCGGTATGGTGCGCCCGCGCAGCGTATGCCGGAGCCAGAGCAGCGTTGAAAAAGGTGCGTCCGGCAAAACTTGCCCGTGCCCTGCGCATGCTCCGGCTGTATGAAGAACTTTCCCTGCCGTCAAGCGGCGAGGATTTTGATACATTGCGCACAGAATTGCGCAACTCTTATAATCTGTTGAGAAGAAAGGAACAAAAATAATGCTGGTCGTACGTCTTGTTCAGGAGGGTGGTCCCGTCATGTGGATCATTCTGTTCTGCAGTTTGCTCGCGCTGTTTATATTTCTTGAAAAAACCTTCCAGTTCCACCGTGAGGAAATCAATGTGCGTGAACTGCTGCGCGGTCTGTTCAATGTGCTGAAACGTGAAGGACTGGTCGAAGCCATCACGCTCTGCGACAATACCCCCGGCCCTGCGGCGCGGATACTCGGCGCGGCGATCCTCGCCTACCGCAGAGGAGATGAAGATATCCGTGCGGCGATAGATGAAGCGGCTCTGGAAGAGATCCCCAAACTTGAACGGCACCTGAACTTTCTCGCCACCCTCGGTTTCGTGCTGCCGCTTATCGGATTTTTCGGAACGGTCCTCGGAATGATAAAGGCATTTGAAGCAGTGCGCTTGAGTGAATACCTTTCATCCACCGCGATCGCCGGAGCAGTCACCATGGCACTGATAACTACAGCGGCGGCACTGGCAGTCGCCATTCCGTGCTATATCGGTTACAACTACCTGCTGGGCAGAGTCAATGCCATTACTCTGGATATGGAAAAGGCTGCGCTTGAGATCACTCTGTTCTTTGAACGCCGCCGCAAGACTGAAAATACGGAGAACAACTGATGATCCCCGACAGGCAATACCGTATCGGCAGACGGCGTTATGCTCCGACCCTCAAGCCCAAACGCGGCTGGCCGGAACTTACCGCCCTCATCGATGTGCTGTTTCTGGTACTGCTGTTCTTTGCGCTTTCCAGCTCCTTCGTCCGCATATCCGGTATCGGAGTGGAACTGCCGCGGGTGCAGGCTCCGGATGTCGCTGATGTGGAAAAATTCGTAGTTACAGTGGCTCCGCCGGAGTCCCCTGATAAACCCTGTCAGGTCTACTTTCAGGATAAGCTGATGACGGTCGATATGCTCAAGCAGCACTTTTTCCGTCTGAAAGATCTTTCCCCCAAAGCCAGTATCATCATCTGCGCCGACCGCAGAGTGCCTTTTGAAACGGTCTCCCGTATCATGGCATTTGCCGAGTCAGCCAGAATCTCAAGTTTTATTGCTCTTGCTCCGCCGAATGTCAAGAGTGAAACCAAATTTGAGCAGTAAAGGCGGTATTTTATGCGCAAATGGCGGTTCACCCGGCCGGTCCGTTCCGGCAGAAGCATGGTGCTGCTGGCACTGGGTATCACCGTGCTTGTCCACGCCGGATTTCTGCTGTACGGATACCGTACTGCTCCGGCATCCGGCAGCTCCGGCGGTAACGGCATACAGATGCTCAATATCAGTTCCATGCCGGAAAAACAGCGGAAAGATCTGATGAACTGGATCGCACTTCATGATCCGGCGGGAACGGCAAAAAGCACCTCGCGCTCCGGATACTCCTGTCTGTATCAGCCGCAGAAATGGTTTTCAACAGATATTCATCCGTTCAGGACCCGTGAGACCGGATTTGATTTCAAAGTATCTGATTTTTATCCGGTGCCGGTCGTGAAACGCAAAGCTCCGGCAGCACCCGGATTTCCGGAAAAGTTTACGGCACCGGAAAAAGCGCGGGTTACCGCACTGGATAAAAACGGCAGGGTGCTGAAAGGTTTTCTGAAATCGGTACCGGCTTATTCCGGATATGCCGCGCCTGCGGTAATACGGGTGGTGCGGTTCGGAAAAGTCTGCAATGTTTCCATCGTCAGCTCCAGCGGTAAACGCGAACTTGATCTTGCCGCCTGTGCTGCCGCCTCCGGACTTGAAGTCGCCGATCAGGAAATAATAACTGTTATCTGGCCGCAGGGAGAAAACAGAAAATGATACTTTTATCTTACGCTGATGCTTTTTTTATCTATCTTCTTGCATGGATGCTCCTGCTCGGATTTCTTGCATGGCGTGAACATCTGCGGCATAAAAAGCACCGATGGCAGTCTTTCAGCAGCAATCTGTTTCACTGCGACAGCTGTCATCACTCCTTCGTGCCGCAGGAGCAGCTCAACTTATGCCGCTGCCCGAAATGCAATGCCATCTGCATACGCAGAAGAAGAAGAGACCGGGAGTAGACCTATGCTGAAAAACAGTCTGTTTGCTGTATTGCTTTTTCTTCTTGCCGGATGTACCCTGTTCGATACGGTTCCGGCAGGAACTCCGCCTGCCGGAGCCATAACGGAAAACTCCGGACGCCGGGAGTTTGATGTGCGTTCTGCGGTCAATTACATGACGACTTCGCTTTCAATACATCTGCTGACCGATCCGCTTGAAGAAAATTTCATTGCCCTTGACTCTGACAGTGCGACCGCTGCTTATGCGGCAATGGTACTCCATGAGATCACAAGGATCACTGCAACGGCGGAAAAACCGCTCCCCTGTGCCAATGTACTGCGGACACGTGACCGCGATGCCGGATGGGATTTCCAGCTTGTCCGCAACGGCAGAACAGTGTGGCAGGAGTATCTTGATCTTTCACTGTGCAGTCCGCAGAAAGGTTCTCAACAAAAATGAATAAGTTTATTTTACCAGGTCCCGGAGTGTTGTGTTCACTGCACAATCACAGCGACTGGAGCGACGGCGGATCAACCATGCGTGAAATGTGCGTTGCCGCCAAAGAAGCCGGAGTTGATATTTTCGGTCTCTCCGATCACTATGTGATACATCCTGCCCCGGAACTCATGCCGGTCGACTGGAGCCTTGATCCGGAGAAACTCGGCGATTACATCGCGGAACTGCAGAAACTCAAGCAGGAACTTGAAGATGAAAAATTCAGCATCCGTATCGGACTTGAGGTCGATTTCTTCTTTGAAAACTATCGTCAGATACTTGCTGAACTTGAAAAATATCCGCTGGATTATCTGATCGGTTCCGTACATTACAGCGGCGTTTTCCCGATCGACGGCAGCGTTGCCGACTGGGAGGGTCTTTCTGAAAAGGATATGGACGACATCTGTACCGTCTACTGGCAGAAACTGCTGGGAGCGGCCGGATGCAGTAAGTTTCTGTTCCTCGGACATCTTGATCTGCCGAAAAAATTCGGTCTTCTGAAAGAGCCTGAAAAGTATTTTGAACATGCCTGCAAAGTGCTTGATGCCGCTTGTGCCAACGGCATCGGTATCGAATTGAATACTTCAGGCTGGTATAAGCAGTGTGCAGAACAGTATCCGTCAGATGCGCTGCTCAAAGAGGCTTTACGGCGTGGAATACCGGTGGTGATAAATCCCGATGCACACAGTGCAAAGCATGTCATCCGTGATTTTCTCCGTGCCGGAGAACTGCTTGACCGCATAAATGCGGCAAAGTGACCGTATTCAGGAAAAATCAATGAGTTTTGATGCCGGTCCGGAGTTCTTTATTTTCCGATAATGTCCGAAATTTTGTGAAAAATTTATATTTTATCCTTATTCAGATATGTTTTTCTCAATTAAAATATATCACACAGCATGAAGCTCAAGAAACGGTTCTGTCTGCGATCGGTGGATGCAGCGTGGAGCAAGGTCTTTTTTTTGCGCCGAGTACGGTGCGGGATCCGTCTTCGCCCTGCGTGGCTGCGACGTGACAAGGTGTACCGCCAAATTACATGCATG
>JAZSGR010000220.1:0-12708 GCA_045532825.1 Victivallaceae bacterium
GGTTTTTCTATGTCTGCATGCTTGCTTGTCACGGCGTAATGTAATGAAGACGGATCGCGGCGAAGCCTCCGGCGGAGACGGATCGGGGAGAAACTGTGTTTATTGCCATTCTCCGTACCCATCCCTAATACTCTGTACCAATCCGTAAAAGTACCACCGGGTACCATTGAAATATCTGCAATATACCTTGACAGCTCTTCTTGGCTGCGGAAGATACTTAAATATATTCACCGGAAAGTGCTTCAGTTTATTTATGTCATGGAAACCAACATAACAGGTGTTATCTATGACAAGCAAAGCCATTCGTTTGAGTACCGGATCGATTTTCCCAAAGGTCCGGGCAAGATATACTTTTACCGTTATCAAGGCGTTTACTTCAGGAACAGAGCCAATTTTTTCAGGTTTTTTTCTTTCAGGGACTTGTATTTTCAAGAATTTTGGTCTATAGTATTGTACCAAAAATAAAAAACAGGGCGAATAATGGCTAAAATTATCAATTCAGCGGCAGGCGAACCGGTGCGCCGGTATTTGCTTTCTCTGGCACGTCAGGCGGGTTCACAGTCCGTGAAGATCCCTGCGGAACGCGATCTGGCTGAACTGCTCGGGGTCGCGCGCGGTACGGTCCGGGAAGCCATTGCTTCTCTGGAGGCTCAGAATTACCTGATTCGGATCCCCGGACGCAAGGGCGCGTTTACCAATCCACAGAATTCCGATACTGTTCAGATTTCCATCGGCATACTTGCATCATTAAACTGGTTCAACCGTATGCGTCAGCTGATTCTGCGTGGGTTTTCTGATGTGCTGTTTGAAAACGGCATCGAATTTACATTCCATATCGAATTGAGCAGCGGCATGACCCGTCAGCAGCTTATTCAGAACATCCGGCACAGCGGTCATTCTCTTGTGCTGAATCTGGATGAAATACGTATGCCGGAAAATACAGTTCAGGAGATCGGTATCCCGGTCATAGACTGTTGCAGCAAACATCTGGCTGATGAAGTGCATGCCGGGCATTTTGTTGCGGATTTCTTCCTTAAACGGGGATGCCGTAATGTCATTTACTGGTGTCCGGATACGAACCGCTATTGTCACTTTCAGGAACGGATGCTCGAAAATCATGCGGAATGTCTCCATGAAACTCCGGAACAGGTCGGAAAGGCAGATCAGGTCATGACCTTGAGCCTACTGAAAGAGGCGGATGGAATGTTCCTGGGACATAACCATTATAATATTTCAAATATGCTGGAATTTCTTTCCGCGGCAAAAGTGAAATTTCCCATACTGCTGCCGCCGTATCATGGACAGGACAGCTGGCTCAGGGAGTATCACGGACTTGAGCTCAATTTGATGGATTTGAGTTTCCTTGATGATGCCCGTCTGCAGACCGGCAGACGATTGGGAGAGTGTGCACTGGAAATGCTGCGCGATCCGTTGGCAAAACCGGTATACACTCCGGTACGGTATTATAAATTGCAAGAAGATAAATAAGAAACATTACCATTTCAATATCCGGGAAAATGAAAGGATGATCTTATCATGAGCGGAATGAAAAAAGAACATCAGCGATCAGGCGGAGTTTTTCTGTCTGCTGAGCAGGAATGGGGGAGACTTAAATGATGAAACGTGTCATTGCTGCTGTCTTTTTTCTTGCGGCGGCGTCTGTATGGTGTATGCCGCAGGTTTTACCATGTACCAAGGCTCCCGTCATTGACGGAAAACTGGATGATCCATGCTGGAAAAATGCGCTGAAATTTGATAAATTTCATCTGCGCGGAAAGGGTGAAATCGACTTTACCACCACTGTCCGGTTGACTTACGATGACAAGTACCTCTATTTTGCGTTTGAGTGCGGTGCTCCGGCGGGTAAGAAAAAGATCGTGGCTGATGTCACTAAAAATGGAGGACGGGTATTCGCTGATGATTCAGTGGAGATAATGGTCGATCCTTTCCGTACCGGCGATCGCTATTATCACTTTGTCGTCAATGCCAACGGTGCCGTTTTTGATGCCGTCCGCGGGCAGGGCGGCATCGTGCAGGACAGTGTATGGAACAGTGAAGCCAGTGCTGCTTCGGAGATCCGGGGAACCGCATGGAACTCCGAGGTGAAAATACCGTTTCATTCTCTGGAGCTGCAGGGCAGGGGGAACGTGTGGAGTTTCAACTTTGCACGCAATATCTACCGGCCGGATAGATTGGCAAGTGTCATTCCGGGCGGCGTTTATCACAGTGCCGGACACTTTATCCCGGTCAGAGGATTCAATATTGAAAAGGATCGTTTTGTCTGGAAAATCATGACACCCGTGATCTCACCGGGAAAAATGGTTCGTGACAAGCTGAGGTTTTCAGCCGGTGTGCAGCTGTGCAATAACTCCGCATCGGAAAAGAAAAAAGTTGTGTCGTTTGTCATGATACCGGAAAATGGTGGAAAGATCGCTGCTGCGGAACAAATTGTGAAATTCAAGGCAAAAGAGATCCGCACAGTTGATTTTAAAGGACTTGAATCGGATGGTACCGGTACTTTCCGGGTATTCGTTTCGGTGCGTGATCCGAAATACCGCCGCCTTCACAGCCGCCGGGAATTCTCTCATGTTCTCAATACCGATCCTCTGGAAATCACACTTCTTGTACCGTGGTACCGGAATGCTGTTTTCGCCACGCAGGAGTTGAAAGAAGTGGTGATCGAACTGAAAACGATCATGGATCCTGATCCTGACCGGCAGTATCATGTCGGGATCAGGGATCTCTCCGGAAAGGTGATCGTTATGAAGAACAATGTCAAACTGGGGCAGCACCGGTTCCCGGTGGAGTCGCTGCCGGAGGGTAAAATGGAGATCTTTGCCCGGGCGGTCAAAAACGGAAAAACCGTTGCCTCTTTCGTGCATCCGCTGCGCAAACTGCCGTACCGGAAAGGTGAGGTCTGGCTCGATAAGGATGGCTTCTGGAGACGGGACGGCAAGCGGGTCTGGATCATCGGTGAGTGGGGCGACCGATCCACCCGTGGAGTGAATGCTTCATTCAACCGCATCCCGGGACTCCTTTACATCGATCCGGTCCACGCATGGGGGTATCCGGAGTGGTCAGCGATGCAGAAAAAGAACGAATTGTCAGCTGCTGACAAGGCAATTCTCCGCAAACACACGAAGTCTCATGCTTCCAATCCCGATCTTTTCGCCTTTTTCCTGGTGGATGAGCCGGATTTCAGGGGCGTTGCTCCGGATCAGATGCAGAGGGTCTGTAATGAGATCAGAGATGAAGACCCTTATCATCCGATCATGTACAATACATACAGTGCAGGATTGAAATACTACGGTTCCGGTGAGATCAACGGGCTGCATGTCTATCCCAAGGTGGATAAAAAGCTCAAAAGGATAAATTTTTCCCAGGTCGCCGAAGTTCTCCGGACCATCCGTAATTACAATAAGACTCATCGCGGAGCTCCCTCCATCGCCTATTTTACACCGGGGTACAATAATGGTGACTGCGGAACAGTCAACTGCAGGATCTATACCTTCGATGAGACCAGAACGGAAAATCTCATGGCGATCATCATGGGCGGAAAATCCAGTATGTTCTATGTATGGACCGGGATCCATTATCCCGAACTTTACATCGGCAACACTGAATATATCCGCGAGATCAGGGCGTTGGAAAACGTACTTCTGACAAATGATTACAAGCCGGAGGGACTCTCTTCCGGCAATCCGCAGATCGAGATGATGGTCAAGAAAGTCGGAAATGAATACTGGATCTTTGCGGTTTCCATGGAGCAGGCGAAACAGACTCCGAAATTCCGGATCCCCGGATTGGGCAGCCGCAAGCTGCAGGTTTTCCGCGAAGGACGGACCGTTCAGTCCGCTGGCGACTGCTTCACCGACCGGGATTTCAATAACTTCGATGTCAGGATATATACTACCGATATGCGTGACTTCGGTCTTAAGACCCTCGCCGAGGTGGAAAGAGATATCGAACAGGTCCATGCAAAACAGAAGAAGCCGGGAAACCTTGCCTATCAGCGTTATGAAGGTGATGCCCTGACGGTATATGCAAGCAGTAACCGCTTCATGTGCAGGAATATACCTGAAAGCAACCTGTGGCATATCACCAATGGTATCACATCCGGTCAGCCCGCATTGCGCAATCACGGATATCCCGGGGTTATTGTCTGGAAGGACAAGACTCCGAATCAGGTTCCGGACTGGATCGAACTCAAATTCCACAAACCGGTCAAGGCTGGCCGTGCTGTTATCTATCCAGCTATGAATTCGCTGAGGGATTACGAGTTTCAGGTGTGGGTGAACGGAGAGTGGAAGACCGTCGGCAGTGTGAAAAATTCCGACGGAAAACCCCGGACCGTTACCTTTCCGCAGGTGAAATCTGACCGGTTCCGGCTGTGGATAACCCGGAACAACGGTCCGGATTCAGCTCTTTACGAATTGGAACTTTACGAAAAATAAAACATAAGGAGATCATCATGAAAAAAACAATCATTTCTCTTGCCGGAGTATTCCTCGCCGTTTTGAGCTTTGCCGGAACAGAACCTGTGCCGAAGCCTTTTCTGGAGCTGAAACTCAACGGAAAACTGGAAAATACCGGAACCGGAGAATTGACCGTTTCCAAGTTGAGACCGGATAATGTCGGCTGGGCAAAAGGCAGAAACAATGATCGGGCACTTTTTCTCAATAACGATCTCAGAAATCCCGGATCCCGCAGCTGTTTCAGCGCGCTCGTTATTCCGGATGGTTCCAGAAAATGCGATACTGCGGAGCCGTTCACCGTTGCCATGTGGCTCATGCCGGATCCCGCTGTGGCAGCAAGGACCTGCATCCTTTTCACCGGATTTGCCGGCGATTTCGGCAATGGTATAAAAATCCTGCTCAACGGAAGAAACGTGGTCGTTGTGGAACACGGTCAGGGAACGAGAAAGACCTTCGGTGCAGTCAGGGGTACGAAGATGGAGGTGAAACCCGGCGTCTGGAGTCACCTCGCTGTGACCTACGATAAAAAAGTATGCCGCATATATATCAACGGTATCCTCTGCCGTGAAGACAAAGTAAAACTGGTGACCGGCAACTCATCTGAGATCACGATCGGAGCCTACCGCAAAGGATATGCCTACGGTTACCGGGGCTGTATGTCCGATCTGTGCTTCTACAAGCAGGCATTGACCGGGCAGCAGATCATGATGATCGCACGCAGTGAGTAAAGGAGCGGCAACATCCTGTGCATAGTATTAAATATAACCACCAGTCAACAGAAAGGAAGAATAAAATGAAAAGAAAATTTACACTGATTGAACTGCTTGTTGTTATAGCAATAATCGCGATACTGGCAGCAATGCTGATGCCTGCGTTGAGCAAGGCGCGTGATACAGCTAAAAGCTCGACATGTTTCAATAACCTGAAACAGATCGGACTTGCCTCTGCCGGATACTCCGCTGATTTTGAGGATTATCTCGTTCCCGGTGATGTGGTATGGAAGCTTTCCAGTGGTGTCACCAATGTTACCTGGTGCTATCTGCTTTCCGGCTACGGAAAATATACCCCGGGGTATGGTATTTCATATTTTGGACAGAGCAATAAAGGAACTCTGGTGTGTCCTTCTGAGGCTGGTAAGATCGCCGACAAAACGGTCACCAACAGATTTGCTTACACCCATTATGCGATCAATTTCAGGCTGACCGGCATGTACTCCCAGGGAATCAACAAGTACTCTTACTCTAAAGCACGCAAAACTTCTTCTGTACTGAAAGCATCCGAATGCGTAATCTTTTTTGACAACTGGAGAAGAGGTCATTACGGAGTAACTGACAGCAGAGGTGCTGCCTTCCGGCACGGAGGCATGGAGCTCAGAACACCTCAGGATGAGCCGAATGTCTGGCCGCTCAAAGGTGGAAACGGCAGAGCACAGATCTGCTTTGTTGACGGTCATGTTGCTCCCATGACAGCCAGTGAATTCCAGTATGGTTCGGATATGACCGAAGCGGTACTGTTCAATGGATATCAGTGACAGAGTGAATAATATTTGCGGCTCTCTGTCCGGCAGCGGCAGAGAGCCGCAGATTTTTCAGCGCGTTTATTTTATCATGCTGTATACTGATACAACTTTTTTACTTGAAAACAAAACTGTTTGAAACCTGTTAAAAACAAGGAAATAAGATGGCTTGCTACAACTTCCGCGGAAAACTTTCGCCGTTCCGCGCTGTAAGAGAAAATAATAAAATCATCGTGTCAAACGAATTTGTCCGCTGTGTTCATGACCTGGACCGGGGCGGGGAGATGATCGAAGCTGTTATCGTGAACGGTTCCGGGAAAAACCTGTTTACCGGAGCGCAAAACACGGTCATCGGTATCACGCAGAACAGCGTCTATCACCTTTACGGAAGTTCTGCTGCACCGGTACTGGATTTTTCTGTTACGGAAGAGGGGGAAAATACCGTTCTTCAGTTCAGCGCGGAGATGGTGGATGACAAAGGGGAACGTCTGCCGGGATTTACACTGCATCACCGGGTGGAGTATACACCGCTCGGGGAAGCATTGCACAAGCTGACTTTTTCTGCCTCACAGAAAATCACCGATCTCGGAATGGTTCAGATCGGCACTCTCTATCCGGCAAAACGGATGGATACACTGGCAGTCATGCCCAGCCAGGTGGAAATGTCCATGCCGTATTTCAGCCGCTGCCGGTGGTACAAACTTGAGGGTGATGCCACAACCGGATACATGACACGGTGGGTGCCGAATGCCATGCTGGTTTTTCAGCGTGGCGTGGAGGGATTCCAGTTTGTCCGTGGTGATGATCTTGCAAGCTGGGAAAGCATCGGAGGAACTCTGCCCGGTTTCGGTATGGGATTTTTCAGCTATATCATGCACCTTGATGCATATGAAATGCGTTTTGCTCCGCTGGACTGCCGCCGCGAAGGACAATATCTGGAAGGTGAATACACCTTTGAATTCAGTCTGGCATTTCCGTTTGTCAGGAAAAACATCGTTCCGCTGTCGCCCTGTTCCGGAAATCTGCTGCAGGAAACCGATGATTTTGCAAAACGCTGGCCGTCGGAAGAAAAGTTTGCGGAGTGGGAAAATGCCGGCGTTTCTCTGATGCGCCTCCATAATGACGGAGATCCTTTTGCCAACGGGATCTTCTGGCGTGATGCATCTTATCCGCCATATCCGCCGGAAGAAATGGAAAAGATGGAGCGGACTCTTGAACTGGCACACCGTCATCATGTTGATGTGGTTCCGTATTTTTCATTGCACGAATATCATCCGGAAGCGGAAGGATTTCAGCAGAACGCGCAGGCGTGGTGCCGGATCGCGGAAAAAGGCGACAGTATCATTCCCAGCTATTCCCGGCACGGCTACTACGGATTCATCATGTGTCTGGCTTCCGGCTGGCTGGATAAACTGAAAGACTCCATTGACAAAGTGCTGCGCAATCACTCTTTTTCCGGAGTTTATTATGATTGGTGCACTGCTATGGAATGTGTCAATCCGGAACACGGTCCGCATCACTGGGATTTCAGGAAACTGATCGATTTTCTGTTGTGGACCCGTCAGCGTACCGTGAAAAACGGTGGTGATATCTACCTGCATCTCACCAGTACCCCCAATATCGCGGCGGAAAATCTTGCAGGTCTGGTGCTTACCGAAGAGAACGGGATCGCCCGGTTTTCCGGTGAAATGTTTTCACCTCATGCACATTTTATGAATATATGTCCGCGTCAGGTCTGCCTGATGATCTCTGAAAAGTCCCCGGCGGAAGATCTCCGGCGGTATGCCATGTGTGCATTGTTGAATCATGCCACCGTTTCCTCCGGAAACCGGGTATTTACAGAGTTTTACCGGGAACAGTCTCAGCTTATCCGGGACTGTGTGAAATATTTCCGGCACACTGCCCCCGGGGAGGGGATCTGCGGAACATCTGAAAATGCTGCGGTACCCATGAGCGCATACTGGAGTGATAACGAAGTCATGCTGGTCTTTGCCAATCTCAAAGATACTGCGCAAACCGTGGAATACCGTTTTTCCCCGGAGCAGAAAATGCAGGTCACCGGAAGCGTCACTGTTGAGCCGCTCTCAATCAGAACGGTTATCCGGAAAATCAGCTGAAGATACGACCGACCTGGGAAACTGCAGGATTTGGAGCTTCTGTTCTGTATATAAATTGCGGCAGACTGTGTGAAACAGCCTGCCGCAATTTTTATTGTTATTGTCCCATTTTTTGTGAAAGTTGTTCAAACTGCGGTGGCGCATGCATGTGATTTGGCGGTACACCTTGTCACGGCGCAGTCCCGCAGGGCGAAGACGGATCCCGCACCGTACCCGGCGTAAAAAAAAGACCTTGCTCCACGCTGCATCCACCGATCGCAGTCAGAGCAGTTTCATATCATCAAGGTTCCCGCCGGCTTGGTGATGCGCAACAATGATATTCTTGAGATCTGGTACATGTTCAATGAGATAGATCTGCTTTTTGCGTACGTGGATCAGTGTTTCGGACACGATCTTGCCGCAAAGCCGAAATTCAGCCGTGGACTGGTTACCCGTTCTCAACTGGATAACTGGGCAGACGGAGTGAAGATCATCCGGGAGCGTACTGCTGCTTTGCAGGAGGAGCTGCGCCGGGTGTTTTCAAAATATTTTGCCGCAGCTGAAATCGAAGAATTCATCGAAGAACGCTTTTCCGCCATGCTTGAACAGAATGAGCAGTGGGGAAAATTTTTTGACACGGTATCTGCAATGCCGCATGTTTGAGAACATGCGGCATATCCGGGAAACGCTGTCAAGCGTAAAGACAAAAAAACAGGGAGAGATCTTATAATCTCTCCCTGCTGCGTTTCAGGGCGTTTTACTTCAGCTGGAACTTCCTGAAGCATGAGGGGTCTTTACCGGTGGTGATGCCGCGGGTCAGGGACATGTTGTAATTGTTGGGGCCCACTGCCGCTTCGCGGTCAAAGACGGTGATGCTGAAACCGAAGATCCTGCCGGTCTCCGGAGTGACCTTGATCTCACTCCAGGGGATCGCCTGCTCAAGGATCATCCTGTTCTTGCCGGAAAATTTGATGACCGGAATAATATCGGTGCGTGCACCGGTCTTCGTGCCCGCCGGAGCAGTGTGGAACTGGGTGGCAGGACCGTCGACGGATTTGCCGAAAGTTATATCCAGATCATCCGGATCGTATCCGGGAGCTTTGATCTCACCGCTTACGGCATTGTTCAGCGGATCCATGGCAAACTCAATGGCATCCTGACTCCAGAGCATCGGCCCCTTCTTTGTGAAGAACCACTGATCGTCGGTAATCTCTGCGCCGATGTAGAAATTCTTTTCATCATAACCGAGATAGATCTTTGCACTCAAGTCATCTTTTCCGGTCCAGAGGCGGTTGGGGGCGGCATCGACCGGCAGCAGAAACTCTGCATTGTCCATGATGATCGGAGTTACTCCCTTGAAGGATTTGAGCGTTCCGTCAAGTTTTACGCCGTCAAGTTTCTTGACCGCGATGGTTTCGAGATTTGCCGGGATGGTGCGTTTTTCTTTGCCGTCAATAACGGTAAAGTTTGATTTATAAGGAGTCGTGACAGCTTTATTGAGCTTGAAAGTCACACTCTGCGGTTTGTCCGGAGCTGCAAGTTTCACCGTCTGCGCCGGGGCATCAGGATGAGTGACTTTGAGCGTCAGAGCTTTGCCGGAAAGGTTGCGGAAGATCAGACGGATCTCTCCGGTTGAGGCGAACTGGCTTTCCGCAGCGTATTTCGGCAGGGCGAAAGTGCTGTCGGCGATGCGTTTGGCAAAGGTCTTCTGATTTTCGGCAGTTTCAAAGAATACCGGATAATTGGAAACGGTGTTTCCAAATTTGCAGACATTGCCCATGATGTCATAACAGGTCACTCCGGCAGGAACTCTGAAACTGGTTTCGATGACCGGTTTGCTGCTGCTCTGCCACAATGCGGCAATGGTTTTATCTCCGCGTTTGAACACATAGCACCAGACTTCCGGAGTCGGATGCACCTCTATGGCACTGTGGGCATTGGCAAGCAGACGGGCGATGGTCGCGGTCGAGGCGAGCAGCGGACGGGGATTGTTGCGCATCCACATAGCCATATTGTATGACTTGCCCTCTTTTCTTGCAACGCCGTAATGGGGCAGCCAGCGGGTGAGACCGAGGCCTTTGGCGATGATCATTCCGCGTTGCGCGACTGCGGCATTTTCCGCAAGGGCAGGGTGGTTGAACGGCATATTGGGCGCGTATCCGTAGCCTTTTTCCTCAATGGAAAGTTTCTTGCCGGGAGCAAGTTTTCTGATATCGAGGATCTGCTGACGCAGATTTGCCTTTTCTTCAGAGATCGGACGGTGTCCGGGACCGTATACATAAGGCGTATTGTACCAGTCGGGACCCACGTTGTCAAGATAGGGCATCGCTTTGGGCAGAATGTGCTTCAGGTATCTGTAATTGGGATAATCCACACCGGCAACGGCAAGAGCGGTAATCGGCATGGCAGGATTGAACGCCTTGACTTCCTCGTGAAGGATCTTGAGGGCGCGCAGATAGTGGTCTTCCATATACTTTGAGTGGCGGATCATCAGGTTGATCTCTCCGCTGTGGCTCCAGGATTCGAAGCGGTTGCCGAAGTAACGGACTGCGGCGCGGATGAATTTGCGGGTCTGTTCAAAATATTCTTCAGAGTAGCCTTCTTTCAACTGTTTTTTATTCAGTTCGTTGAGCCACGGCGGCAGACTCCAGGAGACATAACCTCCGGCTGCGAGGTGACCGTGCGGGATCATTCCGAGAGCTTCGACTTTTTTGGTGAGTTCATCCATCTGTTCAAAAGTGTAGACGCCCGGCTGTTTTTCAGCCCGGTAGCGGTAGATGGCAATGGTCATTGCGCCGTATCCGAGCATTCTGGCTGCGGGCAGATAGCTTTCGGGGAAATAGTGGTGGCACATGGCGAAGAAGCGGTCCGGCTTGGGAGTGGGTTCTGCAACGATGAACGAACCGGTTTTTTCCCCGAAAACTTTACCGGTGAGTGCGACTTTTACCGTGTAGAAGCCGTTCTTTTTTGGAGCATTGAAAGAAAACTTTTTGGCATCGGCAAGTTTGCCGGAAGCAACCTGTTTGTTGAAGAAGTCATAGATCGTATAAACTGCCCGGGTATCTTTGACTTTCAAAGTGCATTTCATCGTTACCTTTTCGCCCGGCAGATAGACACCGCCGGTTTTGGTGGGTTCGATGAACGAAATCGCCTGTTCAGCTTTTTTCTTCGCAGCCGGTTTGGGCAGAAGAGCCGGATGTTTTCCGGGATAGATATTGACTTCATCGAACCAGGCGCATCCGGTATTGTGCGGTTTCACGCCGTAGTTTGAAGCGTTGTGCATACGCAGACCGATGGTGACCTTGGTCGCGCCTTCCGGAACCGGAATGATTTTGCCGAAAGACACCCAGTCGTTATCAGGTTTCTTCCAGTCGGTACCGAGAACAGTTTCTCTTGCTTTTACACCTTTACCGGAAAATCCGACGTGCATGGAAGCCACCCAGCCGCGGCGGGGAAATCCTGCAGTTTTGATTTTGACGGAGGCGGTGATCTCTCTGGTTCCTGCCGGGATCTCCACCACCTGACGGACAAATCCGCGTTTACCGGCAACGCCCTGGATCTTGAGGGAATTCTGTCCCTCCGCCATAACGGTACTGTCGGTCTGCATACCGGTGAGATTTTTTACCCATCCGGGAACATGCCAGTGTTCAGTTCCATCCTCAAAAGAGGAGTTTTTCACCAGATTGTCTCCGGTGAGCACGGACACTGCCAGAAGCAGTGCAAGTGTCGCTGTTTTTTTTACCATTTTGTTTTTCCTTCTGTATATTTATGAATCAAATCGTATTACCACAGATAAAGTTTTGCTTTCTCTCCGAGATCAGAATAAGGAATTGAGCCTTTTTTCATGATTTGCCCTTTCCAACCCTGATTGTATTTCGCCTCAAAAGAGTATGCGTCTCTGAAGCCTTCCACATGAAAGTCAAAAAAGAGAAAGTTACCATTGCCATGAGCAGAAACCATCCAGCGTGCAGTCGGCGGCTCCGCAGACTGCCGTACTACCGGATTCAATACCGCGATAGGTAACCCGGGAGTTCCGTAGGATTTAAAGTAATTCGGATCCGTTGTGTAGCTGTCACCCAACAGAAAAAGTTTGCTGTGCATTTTCAGAGGCTTTGTATTTATCACTTTTCTGGTGTTATTGGTAGCATCCTTGAACGATATCAGGGTTTTAAGACCAATTCTATTCGTAAAAGCATTCGCATCAACAATTCCGTAAAGAACATTTCTTGATTCTACCCTTGCTTTTATTATGTCTTTCGGCCATTTATACGGCCAACGGGCTGGGCATACTGCGAAATCAGGAGTCATCTGCATGTACGGTTCGTAAAATGGCAACCAGTCATTGCCGGCAACATCAAAACCGATACAGCCTTTGTTATCTGATGAATAAAACGAGAGATAAGAGCCGGTTTGCTTGACGTTGGAGGCACAGCTGATACTTTTTGCACTGTCCCGAGCCTTGTTGAGTGCCGGAAGAAGCATCGCCGCAAGAATGGCAATGATCGCAATAACAACCAAAAGCTCGATAAGGGTGAAATGGGCGGCGGGGAGAGGGGAAAAACTTCTTTTCCCGGGGGAAAAGGGTTTTTCTCTCTCCCCCCCCCCCTCCCCCCCCTTTCAG
>JAZSGR010000166.1:0-19933 GCA_045532825.1 Victivallaceae bacterium
TCCACGCTGCATCCACCGATCGCAGACAGAACCGTTTCTTGAGCTTAAAAAAAACATGCTGTGTGATATATTTTAATTGAGAAAAACATATCTGAATAAGGATAAAATATAAATTTTTCACAAAATTTCGGACATTATCCATATTTTACCACTGTAGAATTTATCATAACGATTTGCATGTTTCATGATAAATTATAGTATGATTCATGCAGTTTGTCAAATCTTTTTACATGTACATGACACAAAAAATAAAAAAAAATCCACAATGATCGTTTCATGCTTGTAAAAAGCTGTTAAAAGCAGTATATTTAGAAGAAGTATCAACAACCAAAAACAAACCCATTGGAGCAGCAGGACGATCATGGATCAGAAATTTTCATTTTTGAAAAAAATAAGTCCTGAATCCAGCAACCTTATCAAAGGTTTGCAGCAAATTCAGGCAGCAGAAGGATACGTCTCAAATGAGGCTATCTGTGCCGCAGCGGAATACTTCGGGATTCCGGCTGTGGAAGTCGAGGGGGTTCTCAGCTTTTACGCCCAGTTCAAGCGGGTGAAACCCGGTAAATATCAGATTGCAGTCTGCGACGGGACGGCGTGCCATATCAAAGGTGCGCCGCAGGTCCATGAATGGCTCCGGCAGGAACTCGGTCTCAATCCGGGTGAAACGGATGAAAAAGGTTTGTTTTCTGTGGAAACTGTCGCCTGTCTCGGCTGCTGCAGTCTTGCACCTGTGATAAGCATCAATGGCAGAGTCCATGCAAAACTGGATCGCAAAAGCCTGAAAAAAATCCTTGCGGAGTACGCTGATAAATGAGCATCAAATTTTTGCGTGTAGGTGTGGCAAGCTGCGGGATCGCAGCCGGTGCCGATAAAGTTTTTGAAAAACTCAAAGAAAAAGCAGGCGGCATTCCGGTAATCGGAGTCGGCTGCCTCGGTCACTGCTACGCGGAACCTGTGGTGGAAGCAGTTACCGATTCCGGAGAATCCATCCTGTACCGTGATGTCAAAGGAACCGATGCCGCTATCGACAACATCCTTGCGCTCGGTGAGGAAGGACGTTTCATCATTCCGGAAAAACGCAGAGCGCATGAACTTGTAAAAGTGCTGGCTCTCGCCGGAAGAGTGGCTCCGACCGACATTGATGACTATATCGCAAACGGCGGTTATGAGGGATTGAAAAAAGCACTTGCTCTTTCTCCTGAAGAAGTCGTAAACCAGGTCAAGATCTCCGGGCTCCGCGGACGCGGAGGCGGCGGATTTCCGACCGGTACAAAATGGAGTTTTCTCGCAGCCAAACAGGCTGAAGAAAAAATTCTCATCTGTAATGCAGATGAAGGAGATCCCGGTGCGTTTATGGATCGTTCCCTCATGGAAAGCGTTCCCCATCAGCTGCTTGAAGGCATGCTCATTGCTGCTTACGCTACCGGAGCAACAAAACTTTTCATTTACTGCCGCGCCGAATATCCCATGGCGATCAAACATCTCAAGATCGCCATTGAACAGATTTATGAACGCAAAATAAACGAAATAAACGGCAGGTCTCTTGAGATCATCATCAAAGAAGGTGCCGGTGCTTTCGTATGCGGAGAGGAAACTGCTCTTATCGCCTCCCTTGAAGGCAAACGCGGTACTCCGCGTTTCCGTCCGCCCTTCCCCACCGACAGCGGATACAAAAACTTCCCGACCATGATCAATAATGTTGAAACATTCGGGAACGTACCTGTCATTCTGCGTGAAGGCGGCGAAGAGTACGCCAAAACCGGAACCGGAAACAGCAAGGGAACCAAACTTTTTGCTCTTGCCGGAGACCTGAAAAACCCCGGTCTTGTCGAAGTTCCCATGGGGACCACGCTCAACGAAATCGTTTTTGAGATCGGCGGAGCCGACCGCGAACAGGTGAAAGCAGTACAGACCGGAGGGCCCTCCGGGGGCTGTATTCCTGTCGAATTGTTTGATACTCCTGTTGATTACGATTCTCTCAAAGCTCTCGGAGCGATCATGGGTTCCGGCGGTCTCATCGTTATCGGCAAGGACCGCTGCATGGTGGAAACCGCCCGTTACTTCCTCGACTTCACCCATCGGGAAAGCTGCGGAAAATGCACATTCTGCCGCGTCGGCACCATGCGGATGTTTGAAACGCTGGAACGTATCGTTGCCGGCAAAGGCAAAGAGTCCGACCTGGACTTTCTTGAGGATCTCGGCAAAAAGATCAAAGCAGGAGCACTTTGCGGTCTGGGACAGACTGCTCCCAATCCGGTGCTCGCAACTTTGAGATTTTACCGCAACGAATATATCGATCACGTAAAAAATCACAAATGCACCGCACATCAGTGCAATGCTCTGGTGAAACTTGAGATCGATCCGGAAAAATGTGTCAAATGCAAACTTTGTATCAAGACCTGTCCGGTCGATGCTATAGGTGCGGATTTCAAGATCGATCCTGAAAAGTGTACACGCTGCAACAGTTGTTTTGACGTCTGTCCGAAAAATGCAATATTCAGGACCGACATTGGAGAATAATAAAATGAGTATCGAATTTACCATTGACGGAAAAGTTTTTTCCGCAGACCCCGGACAGACAATTCTTGAAGTGGCAAAGGCAAACGGGATAGAGATCCCGACCCTCTGCCGCGAACAGAAGGTCAGCAAGACAACCAGTTGCTTTGTCTGTGTTGTGAAAGATCAGAAGACCGGCAGATTTCTGCCTTCATGTTCAGCCTGTCCGGCTCCCGGTCAGGTGATCGAATCCAACACCGACGAAGTATGGGATATGCGCCGCACAGCACTCAATCTGCTGTTGAGTGAACACTCCGGTGACTGTGAAGCTCCGTGTACCCTCGCCTGCCCTGCTCATGCGGCAGTAGAGGAATATGTCCGTGCAGGACGCCAGGGAGATTTTCTCAAAGCCCTGACCATCATCAAGGAGCGCATCCCCCTGCCCATGACGATCGGCAGAGTCTGCCCCCGCTTCTGCGAAAAGGACTGCCGCCGCAACGTGTATGGCAAACCTGTAGCGATCAATGATTTCAAACGTCTTGCTGCAGATATGTATTACGACACCTACATGGAAAAACTCCCGGCTGAAACCGGAAAAAAGGTTGCCGTTGTCGGCGCCGGTCCTGCCGGACTTTCCGCAGCATACTATCTGCGTCTCAAAGGAGTTTCCGTAAAGGTTTTTGAAGCGATGCCCAAAGCCGGCGGTATGACCCGTTACGGAATACCGGAATACCGTTTGCCCAAAAAAGCAGTTCTCGACCGTGAGATCGCTCATTTTGAAAAACTCGGTGTTGAATTTGAATACGACCGTACTCTGGGAAAAAACCTTTCCATGGATGAACTCGAAAAAGATTTCGATGCAGTTGTTATCGCTATCGGCTGCTGGAAAGCCTCCGGACTGCGCTGCGCCGGTGAAGAGCTGGCACTGCCCGGTATCGATTTCCTGCGTGACGTTGCGGAAAATGACAACGTTGCCGCCAATCCCGGCAGAACCATCGTTGTCGGCGGCGGCAATACCGCAATGGATTGTGTCCGTACCTGCATACGTCTCGGCAGTGAAGATGTCCGTTGTTTCTACCGCCGTACCGAAGCCGAAATGCCGGCAGAGAAGATCGAGATCTCCGAAGCGAAGGAAGAGGGAGTCAAGTTTGAATTTCTCGTTGCTCCTGTCAAGCTCGAAAAACGCGGCGATGTTCTGGTTTTGACCTGCCGCCGCATGGAACTTGGTGAACCTGATGCCTCCGGCAGACGCAAACCGGTGGAGATCCCCGGCAGCGAATTTGAAGTGGAAGCTGATACCGTTATCGCCGCCATCGGCCAGGGAACGCTTGCTCCTGAAGGTTTGCCGGTCAACCGTTACGGATGTCTGGAAAACGAAGCACCTGCCCCGCAGCTTTACGCTGCCGGTGACTGTGTTTCCGGAGCGGCAACTGTAGTCGAAGCAGTAGCCTCCGGCAGACGTGCCGCTCTGGCGATCTGCAAAGATCTGCTCGGCATTGAAGAGGCTCCTGAATCAAAGATTTTTGTATCCCGCGGTTCCTGGCAGAGTCTCAAACGCGAGGATCTGGTTTTCCTGCGTAACGATGTATCGGAAAGCGATCGTGCAAAACAGGATCTTATTCCGCTTGAAGAACGCAAAACCACCTTTAACGAGGTTGCCGCGACTATGCCGCAGGCACGTGTTATGGCTGAAGGCGAACGATGTATCGAATGCAGCTGTACCGATAAAAAGAACTGCAAACTGCGTAAACATGCAGACGAATACAACTGTGATCCTGAAGAAATCAAAGGTGAACGTCTGGCGGTTTCTTATGACACCCGTCATCCGCTGATCATTCAGGATCGCGGCAAGTGCATCAAGTGCGGAACCTGTGTAAAGATCTGTAAAGAGGTCGTCAATAAGACCCTGCTCAGCCTCAAACTGCGCGGGTTTTCCACTTGTGTCGGAACTGCGTTTGATGAAGGTTTCCCCTCGAAGTGTGCAGAGTGCGGAGCTTGTATCGACAGTTGTCCGACCGGAGCCCTTGATTGGCGTCACAAAGCGTAAATATGAAAAAAAGGGCTGTTATCTTCACATTGGGCTGCCGTCTTAACTGTGCGGATACCGCCCTGCTGACCACCAGACTGGAACGCTCAGGATACACCGTTATTCCGGAGAACTCGGAGTTTTTCGATCTGGCGGTCATCAACACCTGTGCAGTCACGGCTGAAGCTGTCCGTAAAAGCCGTCAGCAGCTCCGCAAATTGCGGAACTCCAATCCGTTTTCCACTTTCATAGCCGCCGGTTGTGCAGTGGAAATACACGGCAGAGAGTTTCTTGAAGATGGAGCAGATCATATTTTGACCAATCCTGATAAAAAGGAACTTGAAAACATTCTTGCCGGAAACGCAGCAAACAACTTTTCCAGCAATGATTTTTCAGAAAACTTCAACGAGTTTGCTCATTCAAGTTTTCCTTTCCGCAGCAGGGCATTCGTAAAGATACAGGAGGGATGCAACAATTTCTGCACCTACTGTATAGTTCCTCACGTCCGCGGCAGAGAACGGTCCCGTAATTTCAATGAAGTGCTGGATGACTGCAAACAGCTGGTCGACTCCGGATTTCCTGAACTGGTACTGACCGGAGTAAATACCTGTGCGTATTTTGACAACGGGAAAAATCTCGGTGATCTCATCCATGCGATATCCTGTATTCCGGGCGATTTCCGTATCCGCCTGAGTTCTACCGAACCGCACATGAACAACCGCGGATTGATCGATATAATGGCGGAAACTCCGAAAGTGTGCCGTTTTCTGCATCTTTCGCTTCAGCACGGCTGCAACCGTATATTGAAAGCAATGAACCGCCATTACAGTGCAGAGGAATATGCTGACTTTGTCAGTGAAGCAAGAGAAAAGATCCCGGGATTGCATATCGGCAGTGATGTCATAGCAGGTTTTCCGGGAGAGACAGATGCCGATCATCAGAAGGGTGTGGAATTTGTTAAAAAAATGCAGTTTGCCAATCTGCATGTATTCACATACTCTCCGCGTCCGGGAACTCCGGCGGCAGATATGCCGGGGCGTCCGGCTAAAGCAACGGCTGCAGCAAGAGCTGCAAAATTGCGTAAAATCGGAGCTGATTCAAAACAGAAATTCATTCTTCAGCAGACCGGCAAAACTCTCGGAGTTATTTTCGAAACCGCTTCAGATGGCATGATGCACGGTTGGAGCGACAACTATATTGCAGTCAAAATGCCGGAAGTTCAGGAACACATGTTAAAAATCCTTCAGGTACAGTTGACAGAAAAAAACACAGGATTGCAATAAAATGATAAATGAGGTAGTTTCAAATCACTTGATTTTCTTTTGAAATCGACTTATATTTTTGTGGAATAGCGTTATCGTATATAAACAGATGGATCTGATATGAAAATCTTAAAACTGCAGCTGCTGTTGGTACTGTGTTCAGCCTTTGCCTTTTCTACGGAAGCGGCACCGGTTCGCAGTTACCGTGATTCCGAATTAAGTTTGATCGCCAGACTTACCACCTGGATCCTGCATCGTAATCATTACCGCACTTTAAAGTTGGATAATGATTTTTCAAAGAAATTTTTTGAAGAATATTTCGATACCCTTGATCCGCAGAGAATATATTTCACCAGAGAGGATGTGAACCGTTTCGGCATTTACCGTACCGGAATGGGAACCAGACTCCTGCGCGGACAGAACGATTTTGCATTTCAGCTCTACGCACTTTACCGGGAACGTCTGGCTGAATTCATGCAGTTTGCCGAAAAAGAGTGCGCAAAAAAACAGGATTTCAATACAGATGAATACTGGGAGCTCAAACGCGATAAGGCTCTCCGTCCGGTCAATGCTGAAGAGCAGAAAAAACTGTGGCGTCTGCGGATAAAAAACGATTTGCTCTATTACCGCCTGGTAGACCGGGCAATGGCGGAAGACCAGCATCTGGAAAAAGACAAGAAGCAGGCTGCTGCCGCCGCTGCCTGGAAGTGGGGAAGCTCTTCTCCTGAAAAGAATTTACAGAAAAGACTGCGTGATATTGCCAATGAAGTATTGAAAAAAGACCGTATCGACATTTTGGGAATATATCTCAATTCCCTCGCCCAGGTATTCGGTCCGCATTCCAATTACTATGCACCTAAACTCAGCGAGGATTTTGATATCAACATGAGTCTTTCTCTCACCGGCATTGGTGCCACCCTTTCGACAGAAGACGGATTTGTCAAAGTCGTGGCAATCGTTCCCGGCGGTCCTGCTGCGAAAGACGGCAACCTCAAAGTGGAAGATCGTATTGCAGTCGCTGTGCAGGAAAATCAGGAAGCAGTGAATTTGATCGATATGCCGGTCTCTCAGGCGGTACGTTATATCCGCGGTCCCAAAGACAGCCGTCTGTGCCTCGGGGTACTCACAGACAAACGTGGAATAAATCCGTTGGCGGTGAACAGTCTGGTTACACTTTGCAGTTATACTTCTAAACTCACCGGACTGCCTGATATCAGCGGGATCTTTCCGGAATGGCGTGGCAAAATCTATCTGCGTCCATACGTGCTGACACGTTCCAAGGTAGAGCTTGTCGACAGCGGAGCAAAAGGATCTATACGTGAAGTAAAAGTATCAGACGGCAGTATTCGCAAGGTCGGAGTTCTTGAACTGCCCAGCTTCTATCACGATTTCAACGCGATCCGCCGCGGCGAGCGCAACGCAAAACGCTGCAGTGCAGATGTGGAAAAGATACTCCGTGATTTCAACAAAAACAAAGTTGATTCCGTATTGATCGACCTGCGTTTCAACGGCGGCGGCAGTCTGCTTGAAGCAATCGAAATGACCGGATTATTCATCCCGACCGGACCTGTTGTACAGGTTCGTACCGCAGACGGAGCAAAGGATGTTGAAGCGGATACAAATTCAACTCTTGTCTATTCCGGACCTCTGGTGATCCTGACCAGTAAACTATCGGCTTCTGCCAGCGAGATTTTCGCTGCGGCACTTCAGGACTGCGGAAGAGCCATCATCGCCGGTGACAGCCGCACCTTCGGCAAAGGGACCATTTTGAAAGTGGAGGATCTTGCACCGCATTTCCGCTGGCTCGCCCGCAAGATACCTGCCGGATCTGCAACTTTTGAAACTGCAATGTTTTACCGGATAACCGGCAGTTCAGTCCAGCAGCTCGGCGTATCTCCAGACATACAACTGCCGTCACTGACAGAAGAACTGAAAGTCGGTGAAATGTTTCTGCAGCATCATCTGCCGTGGGATCAGATAGATCCGGTAATATTCCGTATATTTGATGAAGATATAAAACGCAAAGCCGCCATTTTGAAAAAATCATCGGAACAGCGTATCGCCTCTTCCCCGGAATACAACCACCTTCAACAGAGGATAGCAAGTTACCGTGCGCACAAGAACCGTACAAAAATAAGTTTGATGGAGTCAAAACGCTGGAATGAATACCGTACAGAAAAAGATCTGGAAGAAGCAGCCGACCGCCTGCTGTCACAGGATCTGGAGATAAGAAAAAAAGAAAAAGCAAAAGATCCGGTACTTGATGAAGCGGTAAATATCGCAGCGGATTATCCCGGAATCAAATAAAAGTGTAAAAGCACAGACAGGAGTCATCTTTTATGAGTAATGAGGACGTATTTTATTCTGTAAGCGATCTTGCAGCCAAACTGAACGTTCCGCGCACCACAGTCAATGACTGGTTGAAAAAATTTGACCGTTTTATCGACTTTGAAACCAGAGGCAGAAGAAAAGTTTACACTGAGGAATCACTCCGGGTACTGCAGCTTATCAGTGAAGCACGGGACAAGGGTATCGGTATAATTGAACTGGAAAAGGAACTGTCTGCAAATTGTGCTGTACGACCTGAACCCTCTCCGCTTGCTGTCGATACCGGCGCAGTTTCAGAAGATACTGCGGAACAGGAAAACCTGCCGGCTGTTCAATTTGACTTCAATACATTTCTGCGTGATTTGGAACAGCGTGACAACTGGCAGTCCAAACACAGCAAACGGAGTTTCGTTCTGGTTTCAGTATTGCTGGTACTTCTGCTCGGTGCGGCTTGCGCCACCTTGCTGCTGCTCGGTCAGCTTCTGACGCTGAAAGACTCTTCAAAAAATCTTGAAATGCGTCTTGCCGCCTCGAAAAATGAAACAGAACTCATGCGTAAAAATAACGAAAAAGAGTTCCGTGTCATCGCAGATAAAGTTGAACGTGCCGGACGTTCCGGTGCTGCCGCTGCCGAACAGCTCCGCAATCAGCTTGCAGAACAACGCAACCGTTTCAATATGATGCTTGAAAAGCTGGAAAAAGCAGAAAAACTGCGCGAAAAAGAGATTGCAAGACTCGAACAGGAGAACCGCAGGCTTAAACAGGAATTGGCAGCGGCAGCTGAATTGCAGAACAAAACAGGCATGATGCTCGATGCTTCGGCAAAAGAAAACAACAAACTGCAAAAAGAACTGCAAATTTTTAAGAAAAAAGTCAAAGAACTTGAAAAACAGCAAACAGTTGCCACCCGGAAAACGGTAAAAAAATCAACTGCAAAAAAAACAGAACCTGTCAACAATGTCCGGAAATCCCCTGCCCCGGAAAAAATGCCGGAGAATAAAAAATGAACGACGATATACTTTTTTGTTTCGATCTTGAAGATGATTCCGAATCCTGCGGACTTGCTCCGGAACTCCTTGCCGGTCTCGAACTTGATTTCAGCAGTTTTGAAAACCGGGAAGACGGAAGTTTCATCCATACTGTCTATTCGCAGAGTCCGGAACTGGCAGAGCAGAATTTGGAATTGGTAAAAAGTTATCTTCCGCAGTGGCTGGAATTCGGTGCTGAACTTGAAGCAGGCGAAATCTATCAGCTCAATAAAGCTGATTGGGCGGAGGCCTGGAAAAAGTTTTTCAAGCCGCTTGAGATCTCCGATACCCTGATCGTGCGTCCCAGTTGGGAAGAGATCGCAGAGAAAACCGGTCAGGCGGTACTTACCATCGATCCCGGCATGAGTTTCGGCACCGGACAGCATGCCACGACCTTATACTGTCTTAAAGTCATCGACCGCCTCGCCGGGACAGACGGTGTCGAAAGCATGCTTGATGCCGGATGCGGTTCAGGCATCCTCGCTATCGCTGCCGGACTGCGGAAATATTCAAGGATCGATGCATTTGATTTTGATCCTGATGCAGTCAGAGTTGCCAAAGAAAATATTGAGATCAATGCTCTCACCAATATCACTCCCGAAGTCGGCAATGCGGAAAACTATGCCGGAGATCCTGCCGGATACGATCTGGTATGTGCCAATATCCTCAGTCATCTGCTCAAAGCATACAGCAAAAACATCATCACCTGGGTGAAACCGGGGAAATATCTGGCTCTTGCCGGGATCCTCAATGCAGAATTTGACGGAGTAAGTGAACTCTATACTTCCCTCGGATTTGAGGAGATCGAACGCTTTACACTGAAAGAGTGGACCAGCGGATTGTTCCGCAAAAAAGCATGACACGGAGTGTCGTCATAACTTGTTATTGTCCCATTTTTTGTGAAAGTTGTTCAAACTGCGGTGGCGCATGCATGTGATTCAGCGGTACACCTTGTCACGGCGCAGTCCCGCAGGGCGAAGACGGATCCCGCACCGTACTCGGCGCAAAACTCGACATTGCTCCACGCTGCATCCACCGATCGCAGACAGAACCGTTTCTTGAGCTTGAAAAAAAACATGCTGTGTGATATATTTTAATTGAGAAAAACATATCTGAATAAGGATAAAATATAAAATTTTCACAAAATTTCGGACATTAGCCATAACTTACTGATGCCGTATTGCCCTTGATATTTTCTCTATACGTTTTATGTTGAAATCAGCGGTATAAAATGTACCGTAAAACAAAAGAGGAGAAAATATCATGAGAAGCATCGCCCGTCTGGAACTGCAGTATGCACACAGGTTTTACAACTTCAAAGGAGAAGCTCAGTATCTCCACGGACACTCCGGCATCCTCACTATCGAGGTGCAGGATACAGTCAATCCGGGAGTCAATATGGTTTTCCCCTGCAATGAGATCCAGAAGACAGCCTGGAACGTACTGCAGAATTTTGATCACGCCCTGATATTGCGTGAAGATGATCCGCTGCTGCCGGTCATTCTTGAGGCTTATGAAAAGCAGGGTATCCGCAACGGTGCACCTACCAATACAATGAAAGGTCCGGCTTTCAAAACTGCACTTGCCACAGCACATCCGGAGTGCCGTCTGGTCGTCACCAAAGAGACCATGACTGCTGAGGGAATGATAAAAATCGTTTATGAACTGTTGAAAGATAAACTCAATATCGCAAAACTTACGTTCAGGAGCGGAGTCAATACGGCATCAGAAGAGTATACTCCGATCAAAATAATCGATCGCTGTCCGTGTTGCGGCATTGCACTTCCGCCGGATGGTATATGTCCGAAATGCGGATGCAAAACCAATAGAAAACAATCTTGAGTACATCTGTTTTACACATCGTTTCCGGCGTTGGCAGATATAAGTCTGCCAACGTTTTTACCGTCAGCTCCGGTAACTGCCTGAAAAAGATGCTGTATAATTGTAAAAAAGTTTGTAAAAACAGCAAAATGCGTGTATATTTTTCCTTTGAAACATAATCATAAAAACATATGAAAAAATATGATAAAAGGAAAAATAAAAATGAAATATGATTTGAGAAAACTTCCGACAGACAAAGTTCTGGTATCGCCCTCCCTGCTGGCAGCAGATTTCGGTAATCTTGACCGTGATATTGCAGAAGTGACCGCTGCCGGAGCTGATATGCTGCACCTTGATGTTATGGATGGCAGCTTTGTTCCGAATATCTCATTCGGAGTTCCGGTGATAAAAAGCATCCGCAAAAACAGCACTCTGCTCTTTGATACCCATCTTATGATCGATCATCCGGCAAAATATGCCAAAGTATTTGCCGATGCCGGAGCTGATCACATCACCTTCCATGTTGAATCTCTTGACGATCCCGATACTGTTATTTCTGCGATAAGAGAAGCCGGGTGTACTGTCGGAATTTCAGTAAAACCCAAGACTCCGGCATCAGCGGTATTCCCGTACCTGGAAAAAGTCGATATGGTTCTGGTAATGACTGTCGAACCCGGTTTCGGAGGTCAGAGTTTCATGGCGGATCAGATGCCCAAAGTGGCGGAAATCAAAAAAGAGATCAAAAAACGCGGTCTTGCCATCCAGCTTCAGACCGATGGCGGAGTAGATGCCAGGACTTCACCGGTCGCAGCAAGTTACGGTTCCAATCTTCAGGTTGCCGGTACTGCAGTATTCCGTCATCCGGAAGGAATGAAAAAAGCTGTGGAGATCATTCACGGTTCCACTGAAGTTCTTGACAGCAATGTAAAATAAAATACGGATAAGATCGATGCCGAAATATTCTCCGCTTGCCGAAGTTCATGCTGAACTTGATGCAAAAATGATCCCGTTTCAGGGGTGGAGCGTTCCTGCCGGATATCCGGGCGGAGCTGTTGCAGAACACCGTCATACCCGCAAATACTGTTCCGTGTTTGATTACAGTTTCTGTGGAAAAATAAGAGTTGCAGGCAAAGATTGTGCAAAAGCACTTGATGAAGTGCTTTTCAAAATGGTTTCTCCTCTTGAACCGGGCAGCATACAGACAAATTATCTGCTTGATGACAACGGATCATTTATCGATGCCGTCACCATTTTCCGTATGGCGGAAGATGATTGTTTCATCATAACCAATGCAGTCAACACTGCGAAAGTGCTGGAGCATTTCAGCAAACTTCTGCCGCAGGATATAACGGTACAGGATCTTACAGAAGTTATTGCCAGGATCGACATTCAGGGACCTGAGTCCGTCAATGTGCTTGCCGAAGCTGAAGTTGATGTTCAGGAACTTCCGGGCTCCGGCAACTGCAAAATGATCGAAATTGCCGGTATCCGCTGTATCGCCGGCAGCATGGAGCCTTGCGGTGAACGCGGATTTGAGCTGTTCTGCGGAGCTGATAATGCCATCGATCTCTGGGATGAACTTACCTGTATCGAACCGGTACGCCCGGCCGGAGTATCAGCATTCGATTCTCTCCGTATAGAAATGGGATATTCGGCATGGTGTTCGGAAATCACTCCGGAACTTTCTCCGCTTGATCTTGCAATGGAGATCCCGCAGAAAAAATTTTCCGGTTCAAAAGCTCTGTTGAACAGGGAAAAGCGTTTCAAAATTATTTATGCCATGCTGAACTCACGTCAGACCGCAAAAAACGGCGATACGGTCAAACTGGAGTCAGGAACCGTTGCCGGTGTTGTAACATCCGGCACACAGGCACCGTCATTGGATCACGCCTGCGTTATCTGCCGTGTACAGGCACAATGTGATCTGCCTGCCGGAACAAAAATAATATTACAGTCAGAAAAAACAGCTTTTGAGGCTGTTGTCTGCGATGCTCCGTTTTACAATAAATAAAAAGGATATTCATAATTATGGAAACTATGTCAAAACTGGTTTGGTCATCATCCGACACACCTGAAGAACTCGCCCCTCTGCTGACAACTCTGGCGGAAGAATATCCGGTATCTGACGGAGGACGCGGTCTGAAACTTAAATTCAAACGCATCAAATCAGATGAAACGGTATCCCGGGTGATACGTTCAAAAGGCGGAGTCGAAGTTGAATACAGCTCCATTCCGGCTGCAGCACGCGGCATCGGCAGTGCCCTTTCCCGCCTTGACGGGGAAAACCGCACGCCGTTTTCTACACTTGGAATAATGCTTGACGTGTCGCGCAATATGGTCATGACTGTCGAACACCTTAAGATGTGGTTCCGCCGCCTTGCCCTTGCCGGATGCAACTTTGTGATGCTCTACTGCGAAGACACCTATGAGATCGAGGATGAACCTGCCTTCGGATATATGCGCGGCCCGTACACCATTGAAGAGATCCGTGAACTTGATGTCTATGCCTCCAGACTGGGCATCGAACTTGTCGGCTGCATCCAGACGCTCGGTCATCTTGAACAGATCCTGCAGTGGCCCTCGTTTGCCAATATCAAAGATACAGAAAGAGTGCTTCTGGTCGATCAGCCTGAAACTTACGCTCTGATCGAAAAGATGATCAAATTCTGGAGCGAAGCTCTCGACAGCCGCCGTATCCATATCGGCATGGATGAAACTCACGACCTCGGACGCGGAGCATTTCTTGACCGGTTCGGCTATGAACGCGGTTTCGACATCTTCAACCGTCATCTTGCCAAAGTCAACGAAATTTGCGGCAGATACGGATTGAAACCGATGATCTGGTCAGACATGTATTTCAGACTTTCCAATCCCGGTCAGGAGTATTATAATCTTGAATCCCCGATCCCGGAAGATGTCCGCGCAGCTATACCGCAGAACGTGCAGCTGGTATACTGGGACTATTATCACACCGATCCGGAAATGTATGCCGGCATGATAAAGCGTCACCGTGAACTCGGTTTTGAACCGGTCATGGGATCAGGCATCTGGACCTGGACAAAACTCTGGTACGATCATGAGTCCACTGAACGGACAGTGGTCCCCTGCATAGAAACCTGCCGTAAAGAAAAGATAAGTGAACTGTTCTTCACCATGTGGGGCGATGACGGAGCTTACTGCAATATGGATTCTTCTCTTGCCGGAATCTTTTATGCAGCCGATCTTGCTTTCGGAGAAAACGGCAGAGAACGTACAGAACAACGTTTTAATATGCTCTGCGGTCCGACCGACTATGCGGCGCACCTGGCGGCGTCCTCAATGAACGCCAGACTTGAGGACCGCAATGGAGGAGATTTCAAAATCACTCCGGCATATCTGATCTGGGATGATCCTCTGCAGGGAATCGTTTTCGACGCCTATCGCAGACGCAATCCTGAATTCGATCTGCTGCTGCTCGATCTTTACGAAGAACTGCAGTGCCGCCTTATTCCTTATGCGGAAATGGATGGAGCCGGAGATATTGAACACGCACTTAATATCATATCTCTTCTGATAAAAAAACTGGAACTCCGCGGTGCGCTTATTGCCGCATACGATGAGGGCGACCGTCTGGCTTTGCGGGAAATCGCGGTCAATGTCATTCCGGCAGTTATTGCTGCGGCGGATGAATTTGATTCCACGTTCCGCAGACAATGGCTGGCTTGCGCCAAGCCTTTCGGCCTGGAACGCATCCAGGTGCGTAATGCAGGACAAATCGCCCGTCTGCAGGAAACTGCGCTGCGCATCAGAGAGTACCTTGCAGGAGAAATCGACCGCATCGAGGAACTTGAGTGCCGCCTGCCCTCCTCTGTCACCGGACACGTGGTTCCCAGATATGCTAAAACCTCTGCCGGCTCATTCATTGTCTGACAGGATTTTCTGAAAATGGAAAATTTGTATAATATGCTTCCGGATCAAACCATCGCATTCGGTCCGGAAAAGTGCAAAACTCTGTTGGCATCGCTTTTTGACTCTGCTGAAAACGTGGTGTTTTTCACCGGCAGAAACTCTGCCGACCGGTGCGGAGCCGCCTCTTTTGTAACGGAAACTGCAGAAGAATGCGGAGTTAATCTGTTCCGCTGGAACCGTATCCAGCCGGAGCCGGATATAGAAACCGTACTTGCCATGCGGGATTTTCTGCAGAAACATAATGCCGACACCGTCTGCGCCGCAGGCGGCGGCAGTGTGCTTGATGCAGCCAAGGCTGCTCTGCTTCTTTATGAAACAAATTGGGATATCAACGATCTTTTCGGAATAAACCGTTATTCCTCTCAAAATCAGGGACGGCAGCTCCGCCGGATCATAGCCATTCCGACCACCAGCGGAACCGGATCTGAAGCAACACAATACTCCAATATCGTGGATAATCAGGCAAAAGTAAAGCGGCTTATCGCGGAAAATGAAACGGTTCCGAAACATGTGCTGTTCGATCCGGAATTCACCTTTTCCATGCCGCGGCAGGTGACTCTTGCCACCGCCTGTGATGCATTGGCTCATCTGATCGAAGGATTACTCAACACCCGTGCTGATAATAATTGCGGCAATGCCAATTATCGTGCTATCGCCGGTATACGCGAGATCGTGAAAAGTCTGCCGCTGATCCTGGCAGATCAGGATAATGAAAAGGCACGTCAATCCCTGGCTGCAGCAGCTGCACTCGGCGGCTCTGTGATACGTTTCAAATCGACCGGGCTGCCGCATCTGTGCAGTTTTTCATGGTTTGGCAGGATCGAACATGGAATGGCGGTGATAATGCTGCTGCCGGAAGCATGGAAATACTATCTCGGCAATCCGGATGTTGCGAAACGTACAATGGAACTTGCGCCGGTTTTTCCGGGAAACACTCCGGAAGAGGTGATCGGGTCTTTCAGAAAATTCACCGCATCCGTCGGAGTTCCGCCGACGCTGTCAGCATATCCGCTGCTCACACAGGAGCTGATGATGCAGACGGCAAGAAGTGCCGGAGCAAACAAAATGAAACTGGAACTTGCCCCGAGGCCGGTTCCGATCGAAGAAAGTGAAAAAATTCTTTCTGAAATATTATTAAAATCATACAAAGGATAAAAAATGGTACACGTATTTGCCCGCATGGAAATCAAACCCGGATGCATGGAAAAATTCATGGAAATTCTGCGTAACAACATCCCCAACGTCCTTGCTGAAGACGGCTGCATCCGTTATGAAGCCTGTTTGGATGTTGATCCGGCTACCCGTGATAAATTTGTTTCCATCGTTGAGACCTGGAAATCCGAAGGTCATCTCAAGGCGCATCTGGCAACTCCCCACATGGCAGCATTCCGCGAGGCGGCAAAAGATCTGCGCGAAAAGTCAGTGGTCACGGTCGTTGAACCTGCCTGATGGTATTCTGAAACAATTGTTATTGTCCCATTTTTTGTGAAAGTTGTTCAAACTGCGGTGGGGCATCGCGGGCAATCTCGAGCCCCGCGCCTGTGCCGGTTTGGTCGTGTACAAAGGTACACTTCCGCACCGTACTCGGCGCAAAACTCGACCTTGCTCCACGCTGCATCCACCGATCGCAATTTCGGACATTATCAAACAATTAGATATTTGATCCCGTTCTCATGGATTATCCAAAACATCCGGAACGGGATTTTTTATTCAGACGCCATACAGCGATGAGCCTCTATAAAGTTTCTTATCATATTGCATCCGCATTCAAGCTGTTTTCCGTCTGCCGGAGATGAAATTGCGACACGCATAAAACGCCCGGATGTGCGCATCAAAAGTAAATCTGTACGAACAGTAAACACTCAAATTCTGCTGAAGCAGCTGACGTTCTATTTCCATTTCACTTGTGCCCAAATCGGGGATCGGCAGCCAGCGGAAGAATGCCGCCTCCATTACAGATCAGCCGTTTTTTTCAGCAATAACAATATCATCAATCGATAGTAAATGTGAAGCAGTTGCGCGGATCATTTTTCCACGCCAGGTGGAATGTTGACGGAGATGCACCGAAGAACGGTGAAAAAGTGGTTGCTTTGACAGTTTTTCCATCCGGCATAAATTCAAGCAGTCTCAACCAGCCGTCACCGCCGTTGCCGCTGAATCCTCCGCCGATAGCCTGGGTATTGAAGACCATCTGTGAAACTGTTTTACCGATGCAGTTTTTATCAACAGAAAAACCGACACTGGCATCCCAATCTTCAAATTTGCACACATGTCCGGAAATGACCATACGGATATTCTTTGCAGGAAATACCAGCTTTTTGAATATATCCTCACCGGCATTGCCGCCTGCCTTGCTGAGTGCATAGTTTTCCTTCTGTATCCGTTTGCCGTTGCCGAGTATGTAGGAATGAGTCAGAACTATTCCGATATGATCTGCAAAGCGCGGCTGATCCGCGATTTTCTTTGCCCATGCAAGATCGGCATCTGTGGGAGCAAATGCCAGAGAAAAAACCAGAAACTTGCGGTTATCCGGAGCCGGTGCGGAAAATTCGTAAGCCGATGTTTCAAGAGTATGTTTTTGGAAAGAATTGGGAGCACAAGCTACCAGTTGACGTCTGGTCAGAGGATTTCTGTCAGTGGGAAAATATTTGTTAAAATAAGAGTTGCGGTTTTCCGCGCTGTGAAATCCGTAATCATGATTTCCGGTACAAAGAATATAGGGAACTTCTCCGTCAAGCCTCTGCATCAATCTGGAAAAGGCTTTCCACTGTTCTTCGGCGACCAGATCGCATAATTTACCGGTAGGGAAAAAACGCACTCCGGGTATCTGCGTCACAGTGGTTATATCATTATTGTAAACAAGATCTCCGGTAAACATGACCTGCTGAATATTCATTTCGGCACGGCGGCGCACGATCCATGCAAGCATCAGATCAAGGATACCGTTGTTTTCGATCTGTTTGATATAAGTCTGGACATCAGGAACCACCACCATTGACCATGACTCCGGATTTTCCAGCGCAGGGATTTTGAACTTTGCAGTATCCGGAGCTTTTTCCTTTTTCACCGGTGCCGCTGCACAACTGGTACAGATCAGCAAAAGTGCCGTAAAACTCAAAACAAAACATTTTTTCACAAACATATATCCCCCTGGTTCAAAGTTGTTGCCGCTAATATAACATTCTTACTGTAAAATGTCAACCAAAAACAGGAAAATCAGTTTGATTTCACAGCTCCAGTTATTGAAAAAAAGCATCATCAGATGTATCTTAAAGAGCAGGCAGAATAATCACGTATCGTAATTGGATGAACAAAAAAGATGGGTATTTCAGCAGGTTTTGCAAAAGTTGATCTCATGGATATATTATCCTCAAAACGGCATTGTGAAATGCCGCTTTGCGGAACAGGCTTTTATCTGGCAGGAAATAAAAAAAACAGTTTTTTCTTCACTGTTGATTTTATGGATTTTGACTTGCAGACGGTATCCGCACTTCAGTCGGCTGTTGAAACGGTACTTCCTGCCGGTACAAAAATCCATATCATAACCACCCATAATCACGGAGCTGACAGCTGCACGCAACTGGATATGGAACGTTTTTGTTTCCACGCAAAAGAATGTGCAAAAGCGGCAGTATCAGGAACAAAAAAAGCAAAAATACGCATTGCCGCAGGTCAACTGGAAAAGCGGATCACCTTTACCAGAAGAATATCCGTTCCGGAAACCGGCAGCAGTTTTACCTGTTTTTACGGAATAGATGAGGCGAAAACAGGTGATGCCGGAAATTTTGTCTCAAGAGCTGTGCAGAGTTTAAAAAACAATGCTCTGTGTTTTACCGGAGATGGAACGACATCAGCAAACAGCAGCCTGACCTTTCCTGCCGCCGATCAGGATATAGCAGTGCTGGAATTCCGTACAACTGACGGAGAACCGCTCGGCAATATCGTCCGTTATTCATCACATGCAGTCTGCTGCAATCTGCCGGATTGTTATTCTTCAGACTTTCCCGGATATTTGCGTCAGATGATGGAAAAACATCTGGGCGGTATCTCGTTGTTTTTCAACGGTCCGTGTGCTGAAATAGCACCGGTGATCGCAGCAAAATCTCCTGAGTGCGGCAGGACGTTTGCAAAATTGCTTGCAGAAAAAGCATTGTCATTGCTTGAAAAAAGTGAGTTTCAGGAACTTGAGCATTTCAATGACCGGATATGGCAGCTGCCGCTTCCGGTACGGCAGGAGGTCATCAGCGGAAAAGTTGAACTTCCCGCTGATCCGGCTTCAACAGATGATCTCAAGGAACGCAAGGCTTTACTTGAACGCCAGAGAGTAAAGGCAATTCTGCCGTTTCTCGACGGCATATACCGCAACGGCGTAAAATCTCCGGACGGAAATATAACCGTTTCCACGGCGTTACTGGAGCTTAATAACTGGAACCTGCTGTTTTTCTGCGGTGAGACTTTCAGCCGTACCGCTAAAGAAATAACCGCACATTTCCCGGAAAAACAATGGATCACCGTAACAGAACACGGCAGAACCGCCATGTACATACCCCCGGAACAGGAATATTGTAGCGGCGGATATGAACCGACCTGTGCGGTGGTTTCAGAACGGGGAGAAAATGAGCTTAAAACTCAAATGATCCGGCTTCTGGAAAAACTCTGAAGATTTCCGGCGGAAATTATTTTCTCACATCCAATCCGACATCTTCAAGGTGGAATTTGAAACCGAGTTCAGCAAGTTCTGCTTGAAGTTCTTTCACATCAAGACCGGCAGGTTCGCAACCGCGGTCAGCGCACATTGCGGCAGCAACACCTGCGACCTCCCCGGTCATTGCAGCGGCAGGGATCACCCGGAACGTTTCCCAGGCATCTCCGGCACACCCCATGCAGCGTCCGGCGGCAAGTACGCCTTTCACATCTTTCGGAACCAATGTTCCGTAAGGGGTTTCCCAGACAAACCCCGCTTTGCGCCAATCGGCATAAAGTCCGACAGAATCATCAAAATGTCTGCCGTACTGGTCATCGCT